>NZ_LMDO01000065.1:170758-207520 GCF_001425105.1 Pseudomonas sp. Root401
AACACCTGTCGGCACTACGTGCCGACGATGTTTTTATCGGTTTTTACACACTCTGGGCCCAGCGCGGCTATCCCGGCATCCATGCCGGGATGCCCACTCCACAACGCCTGCGTTCGGCCAGCGTGGTTAACGGGGCGCCCGAGATCAACGTCCACCGCGAGGCGGCCTAACAGCCGACCTGATTTAGGGTGATCGCGTTTCCGCTGTGGGAGCGAGCCTGCTCGCGAAGAGGCCGGCACATCCAATATCTTCATTGGCTGTGAAACCGCCTTCGCGAGCAGGCTCGCTCCCACAGGAAAAACGCGTTCGCAAAAAAGCCAGGTCGGCTGTCAGGCCGCCTCGATTTTGATTTTGATTTTGATTTTGATCTGGGGCGCCCCGTTAAACCACGCTGGCTGAACGAAGGTATTGCGCAGTGGGCAACCCGGCATGGATGCCGGGTTAGCCGCGCTGGGCCATGGATGGCCCTTCGCGGCGGCCCACGNGCCAGCGTGGTTAACGGGGCGCCCGAGATCAACGTCCACCGCGAGGCGGCCTAACAGCCGACCTGATTTAGGGTGATCGCGTTTCTCCTGTGGGAGCGGGCTTGCTCGCGAAGGGGCCGGAGCATTCAACATATTCATCGCCTGTGCCGCCGTCTTCGCGAGCGAGCTCGCTCCCACACTGGGTCGACGACGATCTACAGATTTTTGGCCACTGCAAATCCCTGTGGGAGCGAGCTTGCTCGCGATGGCAGTGGATCAGCTTGCATCAGCCTTGGATGTACCGCCGTCTTCGCGAGCAGGCTCGCTCCCACAATGGGATCGGAGTACGACCGGGAGAACCAGGCCGGCTGTCAGGCCGCCTCGCGAGCAAGCTTTGCTCCCACAGGTCCTGCTCAAACAGATCTGATGGGTGTACGACCAGGAGAACCAGGTCGGCTACTAGGCCGCCTCGGGGCGGACGTTGATCTCGGGCGCCCCGTTAACCACGATGGCCGAACGCAGGCATTGMKCMGTGGGCATCCCGGCATGGATGCCGGGATAGCCGCGCTGGGCCATGGATGGCCCTTCGCGGCGGCCCACGGAGCAATGCCGGAGTGAGGGCATGCCGAGCCTARGCGAGGCACCGAGTGGTGGGGCAAGAGCCCATGCTTACTTTTGCGCTTTTCAAAAGTGAGCCGCCGTCAGGGCGGAACCCCAAGTAGCCGTTACCGCAGCAACGGATATACACACCAAAAAAACCTCATGGCACCACCAAAGCAGGTCAATCCTCCAAACGCGGAAACCGCCGAGCAATATCATCCCCCGTAACCTCAGCAACCAACCCCTGCAAATCACCAGACAAACGAATCGTAACGAAATGCGGCCGCTCCCCCCTGTCAAACCAATGCGGCATACCAGCAGGCACCGTTATCAAGTCGCTCCTTTCACACAGCACCGCATAGACATAATCCCCAACGTGCAGGTTAAACAAGCCACGACCGGCAACGAAAAACCGCACCTCATCCTGGCTATGGCAATACTCATCGAGCTCCCCAGCCTGTTCCGGCTGATCGCTGCTGACACTGACAACATCGACCCCAACATAGCCCCGCTCAGTCATCAACCCGTCGATCTGAGCCTGGTAAGCCGCGATGATGTCCTCCTCACTGGCACCCGGCTGGATTTTCACCGCCGCTTCCCAACGGGCAAAGTGAATACCTTGCTCAGCCAACGTCGCGGCAATGTCCTCAAAGTGGGTCAACACCTTGTTCGGAATATCAGGGCTCGAGACGTGATAGACGGACAGGCTGCTCATGACAAAGGCTCCAGCAAATTAATGGTTCGAAGGCTCATGGCCGGTCCTCTTGCATACGTATGGCAATGATAACGGCTGCCGCGAAAGCCGCGAGGCTGGCTAGGCTGAATGTCCAACTGGCACCCAAGGCGTTCCAGCTGTAGCCGGAGTACAACGCGCCCAAGGCCCCGCCCGTGCCGGCCAGCGCCGCATACAGCGCCTGCCCCTGGCCTTGCTGGCGAGGACCGAAGCTGCGTTGCACGAAATGGATGGCGGCGGCGTGAAAGCTGCCGAAGGTCGCCGCGTGCAGCACCTGGGCGAACAACAATACCCAGAGAAACTCGGCCAGCGAGCCCAACAACAACCAGCGTAACGCCGCCAGCAGGAAACTCGCCAGCAGCACCCGGCGCACGGAAAACCGCGCCAGGATCCGGCTCATCAGCAGGAAGACCAAAACTTCCGCCACCACGCCGAGGGCCCAGAGCAGGCCGATCAGCCCGCGACTGTAGCCCAGGTGTTCGAGGTGCAAGGTCAGGAAGGTGTAATACGGCCCGTGGCTCACCTGCATCAGGCCCACACAGGTGTAGAACGCCAGCACGCCAGGGTTGCGCAGTTGCCGCACAAACCCCTCCCCCGCGACCCGCGGCCCCTGCAGCGGCTGGGCGTTGGGCACCCAAAAGCTGGCGAGGACGATGCCAGCCATGATCAGCACCAGCGCCACCGGGTAGATGTCCAGGCTCAGCCATTCGAACAACCGGCCGAGCACCACCACGGTGATGATGAAACCGATGGAACCCCACAGGCGAATCTGGCTGTAGCGCGAGGCCTGCCCGCCCAGATGGGCCAGGGTAATGACTTCGAACTGCGGCAACACCGCGTGCCAGAAAAACGCATGCAGCGCCATGACCATCGCCAGCCAGGCGTAGCTTTTATCGATGAAGATCAGCGAGAAGGCCAGCAGCGTGCAGATCGCGCCAAACCGTACGATCGCGAGGCGCCGGCCGGTGTAATCCCCCAGCCAGCCCCAGATGTTCGGCGCCACGCAGCGCATCAGCATGGGAATCGCCACCAGCTCGCCGATGCGCGCCGCGTTGAATCCCAGGTGATCGAAATACAGCGCCAGGAACGGCGCCGTCGAACCGAGCAGCGCGAAATAGAACAGATAGAAACTGGAGAGCCGCCAGTACGGCAGTGCCGCCACGGCCGTCAGGCCACGGCGGTCGGCAGGCCAACCATCAAAGCTGCCCCAGCACCGGAGTGCTGACGCGAACGTCGGCGTTCTGGCCGCGATGACGCAGCAGGTGATCCATCAGCACGATCGCCATCATCGCTTCGGCGATGGGCGTGGCACGGATGCCGACGCACGGGTCATGACGGCCTTTGGTGATGACGTCCACCGGGTTGCCATGTATGTCGATGGAGCGGCCCGGCGTGGTGATGCTGGACGTCGGCTTCAAGGCCAGGTGCGCCACGATCGGCTGGCCCGAGGAAATGCCGCCAAGGATGCCGCCGGCATTGTTGCTCAGGAAACCTTGCGGGGTCAGTTCGTCACGGTGCTCGGTGCCGCGCTGGGCGACACAGGCGAAACCGGCGCCGATCTCCACGCCTTTCACCGCGTTGATGCTCATCAGCGCGTGGGCCAGCTCGGCGTCGAGGCGGTCGAAGATCGGCTCGCCAAGGCCGGGCATCACCCCTTCGGCGACCACGGTGATCTTCGCGCCGACCGAATCCTGGTCCCGGCGCAGTTGATCCATGTAGGCCTCGAGTTCCGGCACCTTGTCCGGGTCGGGGCAGAAGAAGGCGTTCTGCTCCACCGAGTCCCAGGTCTTGAACGGGATTTCGATGGGGCCCAACTGGCTCATGTAGCCACGAATCACAATGCCCTGGCTGGCCAGGTACTTCTTGGCAATCGCCCCGGCCGCCACGCGCATGGCGGTTTCCCGCGCCGAGCTGCGACCGCCGCCACGGTAGTCGCGCTCACCGTATTTGTGGTGGTAGGTGTAGTCGGCGTGGGCCGGGCGGAACAGGTCCTTGATGGCCGAGTAGTCCTTGGACTTCTGGTCGGTGTTGCGGATCAACAGGCCGATGGCGCAGCCGGTGGTGCGCCCTTCGAACACGCCGGACAGGATTTCGACTTCATCGGCTTCCTGGCGCTGGGTGGTGTGGCGGCTGGTGCCGGGCTTGCGCCGGTCCAGGTCACGTTGCAGGTCCTCCAGGGAAATCTCCAGGCCCGGCGGGCAGCCGTCGACAATGGCGACCAACGCCGGGCCATGGCTTTCGCCCGCGGTGGTGACAGTGAACAGCTTGCCGTAGGTATTGCCGGACATGCAGGGTGCTCCGTGAAATCGCTGAGAGACTCAACCTTGGATTCGTAATGCGCGCCAGTATACGCAGGCTCCCCGCGTAGTTCATCCTCGAACCTTATCGGCGACCACCAGTCCAACCGGCACCTTCGCAACTAATGGCGTGATGATGTTAAAGCTGCTTGCCTTAAGCCTTACCTTGTTCACCGGCCTGTTTTGCGGCCTGGCTCAGGCCACGGTGCTGCAACGCCCGATCAGCCTCGACACCGGCAGTGGTGAGCTTTTCGGCTCGTTGCTACTGCCCAAGTCCGACACGCCGGTGCCGGTTGTCCTGATCATTTCCGGGTCAGGTCCTACGGATCGCGACGGCAACAACCCCGAGGGCGGGCGCAACGACAGCCTCAAGCGCCTGGCCTGGGTCCTGGCCAGACACAACATCGCCAGCGTGCGCTATGACAAACGCGGCGTAGCGGCCAGCCTCGCGGCGACACCGGACGAGCGCAACCTGAGCGTCGAGGCCTATGTGGCCGATGCCGTGGCCTGGAGCCACAAGCTCGCCGCCGATCCGCGACTGGGCCCGTTGATCCTGCTGGGCCACAGTGAAGGCGCGTTGATCGCCAGCCTCGCCGCGCCCCTGGCCAATGCAGCGGCGGTGATTTCGCTGTCTGGCAGTGCCCGGCCGATCGACCAAGTACTGCGTCAACAATTGAGCAACCGCCTGCCACCGCCGCTGATGTTGCGCAGCAACGAGCTGCTCGACAGCCTCAAGGCCGGTCGACTCGACGACAACGTGCCGGCGCAACTGCAGGTCATTTTCCGCCCCAGCGTACAGCCCTACCTGATCTCGTTGTTCCGCCAGGACCCGGCCCGGGCCTTCGCGGCGTTGAAGATGCCGGCCTTGATCATCCAGGGCAGCAACGATATCCAGGTCAGCGTCGATGACGCCAGGCAGTTGAAAGCCGCCAAGCCCGACGCCGAACTGGCGCTGATCGAGGGCATGAACCACGTGATGCGCATCGTGCCCAACGACGTGAAACGGCAACTGGCGTCCTACAAGGATCCCAACCTGCCCTTGGCGGCCGAGCTCGGTACGCGGATTCTGCGTTTTATTGACTCGTTAGCCGCCCGTTGAGCGGTTTTAGTGGCAACTGGCCCTCCAGTCCTGGCAAAAACGGCCGATAGCCCAGTGTCGGGCAGCGCTATGGCTGCCGACCCGCCGGCCTGGACAGGATTTTTGCCGTTATGACTGAAACTGAAACTTCCCCCAACACTGCTGCCGAAGCCCCCGCCTCGCCTGCGGTGGAGCTGCCGTGGGCCGACGTGCATACCGAGCATCACAAAATGCTCCGGCTGGCGCCGCTCAAGACCGACCGCGCCACCGGTGTGCGGCCGCTGCGGTTTGTCGAGTTCAGCTATGTCGAGCGCCACAGCAAGGAACGCAGCCTGCTGCGCATGAGCATCCAGTTGCCGAACCAGCGCGTGCGCAAGGAACAGAATCACCTGGACGTCTGGGCCGACCACGTCGAGAAACGCCTGTTTTTTTCCCCGGACAACCTGCAAGTCGAGCCGTCCAACCGTGGCATTGGCCGTTTCCTCGCGGCCCAGGGTATCACCTGGGCCAAGAAACGCTGGTCGGCCTACCGGGTAGACGGCACCGACTTGGATAACAAGGACGCCCTGAACGAAGACACTCGCCTGCGCCGCGACCGTTTTCTCAAGGCTCAAGGTTTCGAGGTGGTCTACGCCGACGCCCAGCACCTCAAGGGCAGCGTCAAGCCAACCCACGTTGGCGATCTGCTCGGGGACTGGAACACCGAGAAGCTGCAGTTCGTGGAAATCCTTGAAGCGGCGCAGATGCTGCAACAAGCCGAGCAGAACCTGGCGGAACAGGAAGTCAAACTCAAGCAGCAGGAAGAAAAGGTCACCAAGTTCAAGCGCGAAGACGCCGGCCTGCGCTTCACCATCACCTGCCTGGTGGCCTTCGCCATGTTCCAGGCGGGGTTGCTGATCTGGATTGCGACGCGGCATTAAGCCCGACAGCGCCTGAACAACCCTGTGGGAGCGAGCTTGCTCGCGATAGTGCTGTAGGAGCTGGCGAAGCCTGCGATCTTTTGATCTTTCGCTTGAGACTCAAGTGTTAGGGGAAAGATCGCAGCCTCGTTTCACTCGACAGCTCCTACAGGCCCAGCGGGAGCAAGCTCCCTAGCCACAAAAGTGGTCGCAGCGATCAAACCCGCGAAGCAAACAACCCCTGGTGCTGGCGGCACTGTTCGGCGCTGAGCATGAACACGCCATGGCCGCCGCGTTCGAAGTCGAGCCAGGCGAAATCGACTTCCGGGTACAACGCCTCGACGTGCACCTGGCTGTTGCCCACCTCGACAATCAACAATCCCTTCTCGGTCAGATGATCGGCCGCCTCGGCCAGCATCCGGCGCACCAGGTTCAAGCCGTCATCGCCACAGGCCAGGCCCAGCTCCGGCTCGTGCTGGTATTCCTGCGGCATGTCGGCGAAATCTTCTGCATCGACGTAGGGCGGGTTCGACACGATCAAGTCGAAACGTTGCCCCGGCAGACCGTCGAAACCGTCGCCCTGGACCGTGAACACGCGCTCATCGACGCCATGGCGCTCGATGTTCTGGTTGGCCACTTCCAGCGCTTCGAACGACAGATCGGCCAGCACCACCTCGGCCTCCGGGAACTCATAGGCACAAGCGATGCCGATGCAGCCGGAACCGGTGCACAGATCAAGAATCCGCGCCGGTTCCTGGCCCAGCCACGGCTCGAAATGCTTTTCGATCAGTTCGCCGATGGGCGAGCGCGGAATGAGCACGCGCTCATCGACGATGAACGACATCCCGCAGAACCAGGCCTCACCCAACAAATAGGCGGTTGGCACACGCTCGGTGATACGCCGGCGCAGCAGGCGCTGCACATGGACCAACTCTTCGTCTTCAAGACGGCAGTCCAGGTAGCTGTCGGCAATTTCCCATGGCAGGTGCAATGCGCCCAACACCAGTTGCCGGGCTTCATCCCACGCATTGTCGGTGCCATGACCGAAAAACAGATCCTCCCCATGGAAACGGCTGACGGCCCAACGGATATGGTCGCGCAGGGTACGGAGACGGGAAGTGATCACGGCGGCAAACTCCAGAAAAATCGACGGGCGAGTCTACCAGCCAAACGCGGCCCCACCCAAACACGCCCCGATGACGAACGAAAAACCCCGGACCAATCGTAGGAATTATCCGTTTTTTGATCCGCCTATTGAACAAGACGAGCATCTTGACAAGGCTGTAGGCCAGCAACGGCGGCCCTTGCGATGGAAGCGATTCACAGAACCGCTCAGCCAGAGGACAATGTCGCAAAAGCCCCACTCGAAGGAGCCCCAGAATGTCCGTTCCAAAAACGATGTTTCAACTCAGCGGCCGTGGTTATGCAGCGGCCAACCTGAGTCAAGCGACCCTGATCATCATCGATGCCCAGAAAGAATACCTCGCCGGCCCCCTGGCCCTGAGCGGCATGGATGCAGCCGTCGCGAACATCAAGCAATTGCTCGGTGCGGCCCGTGCAGCCGGTCGGCCGATCGTGCATGTGCGCCACCTGGGCACCCATGGCGGGCTGTTCGATCCGCAAGGCGAGCGCGGGGAGTTCATTCCCGGCCTCGAACCCCAGGCCGACGAAACCGTGATCGAAAAGCTGCTGCCCAGCGCCTTCCACGGCACCGAGTTGAAAAAGCGCCTGGAAGACTTCGGCCCCCTGGACCTGATCGTGTGCGGGTTCATGAGCCACTCCAGCGTCAGCACCACGGTGCGCGCCGCCAAGAACCTGGGCTTTCGCTGCACCCTGGTGGAAGACGCCTGCGCCACCCGCGACCTGCCATACAAGGGCGGCGTCCTCAGCGCCGAGCACGTGCAACAGACCGAAATGGCGATCATGGCGGACAACTTCGCCACCCTGGCGTTGACCCGTGACTTCATCTGATTCGCCTTGATGAGCGGCCACTTTCGCCGCTCATCCGCAAAAGCCTCTCATTTGCCGCAATTGCCATACTGTCAGGAACAACCCGAACATCTTCCGGTCGAAGGGCCGATACCCATTGAGGAAGGTCGGAATGAAGTTATCCGATGGTTTTGACGCACGTCGCTTGCGGCCTAAAGGCCCAAGCAACTGGCGGTTTCGTTTTGGCGCGGCGATCGCTGCGCTTCTGGCAACACTCGGTGTACTGCTGGCCATGGCCGGTGCCGCCAGCCTGCTGGGCCGCCCGCCCGCACTGGGCGAGTTGAATGCCACACCAATGGGTTCGGCAATCATCCTGGCGATCGGACTTTTCGTGCTGTTGCTGGGCGTCTGGCTCTGGCGCCGCTGCCGCCGTCGTGCCCGCCAATCCCTGGAGCTGGCCATGGCTCCGCACCTGATGAAAAAGCACGACTGACCCGCCATCCGACGTTTTGTCGCGCCTGATCCCGCCAGAGTTGGGTAAACTGGCCGGCCTTCGCGGAGGCTGACATGCAAGACGACGACTTTTCCCTGTTCAAAAGTGCGATCCAGGGCGTAAAACCGATCAAGCACGACCGCGCCGAGACCGGCAAGCCCAAGGCCGATCGCGCGCAAATCGCCAAGCTGCGCCAGGCCGCCACCGTGCGCACCGACGCCACGACCGTGGATGGCTTGTCCGATCAGTTCGTGATCGACGTCGGGCCGGAAGACGAGTTGATGTGGGCGCGCGACGGAGTCCAGGAAAGCCAGATGCGCAAGCTGAAGGTCGGCCAGATCCCTTTCGAGGGCAGCCTCGACCTGCACGGCATGAGCGTCGAAAAAGCCCGGGAAACCCTTTGGGCATTCCTGGCCGAAGCCACCAAGTTCGAAATCCGCTGCGTGCGCGTCACCCATGGCAAAGCCGTGCGCCTGGACGGCAAGCGGCCGATGATCAAGAGCCACGTCAACACCTGGCTGCGCCAGCACCCACAAGTGCTGGGCTTCACCTCCTGCCAGGCAAAACACGGCGGCGCCGGGGCGGTCTACGTGATGCTCAAGCGCACCATGATGGAAGGCCGCGACGAATAGCCCTCGCTTGCCGAGCTTGCAGCGCCGTGTCCGCCACCGTACCCTTGCCCTTTGCGTAAAATCCCACAGGTAGTTTCATGTCTCTGGAACAGAATTACACCGCGATTCTCGGCCAACTGGGCGAGGACGTTTCCCGCGAGGGCCTGCTCGACACGCCCAAGCGTGCTGCCAAGGCCATGCAGTACCTCTGCCGCGGTTATGAACAGACCCTGGAAGAAGTCACCAACGGTGCCTTGTTCAGCTCCGACAACAGCGAGATGGTGCTGGTCAAGGACATCGAGTTGTACTCGTTGTGCGAACATCACCTGCTGCCTTTCATCGGCAAGGCCCATGTGGCCTACATCCCGAGCGGCAAGGTGCTGGGGCTGTCGAAAGTCGCGCGCATCGTCGACATGTATGCGCGTCGCCTGCAGATCCAGGAAAACCTCAGCCGCCAGATCGCCGATGCGGTCCAGCAAGTGACTGGCGCCCTGGGCGTGGCGGTGGTGATCGAGGCCAAGCACATGTGCATGATGATGCGCGGCGTGGAAAAGCAGAATTCCTCGATGATCACCTCGGTGATGCTCGGCGAGTTCCGGGAAAACGCCGCCACTCGCAGCGAATTCCTCAGCCTCATCAAGTAATCCGTCGCATGAAGAAAACCGGCATTGATCGCCGGTTTTTTTTCGCCTGCGAAAAATCAGGTAAGCTGCGCGCCCTCTTCTTTCCTGCCGCGAGGCTTAATACCGTGATCGTCAAAGCGCTTCGGGTTGGCTTGGGCCAGCTCATCATCTTCATCGACTTCATCACCCGCCCGAGCAAGAAACAGCGCCCGGCCGAGGCCCAGGCGCAGGTCGAGCAGGCCGCTCGCAGCCTGACGCTGTATCAATTCCATGCCTGCCCGTTCTGCGTGAAAACCCGCCGCACCCTGCGCCGCCTCAATGTGCCGGTGGCCCTGCGCGATGCGAAAAACAATGAGCAGGATCGCCAGACGCTGCTGGAGCAAGGCGGCCGGATCAAGGTGCCGTGCCTGCGGATTGAAGAAAATGGCGAGACCACCTGGATGTATGAGTCCAAGGTGATCATTGATTATCTGGATAAGCGGTTCTCGGCGGCCTGATAGTTTTCTGGTGTGACGACTGGCCTCATCGCGAGCAAGCTTTGCTCCCACAGGGGACCTTGGTGAACACTGGATTTGTATTCACCACTGTCCCTGTGGGAGCAAAGCTTGCTCGCGATGGAGCCAGTCCAGTCACCACATAAGTCAGGCTGCTTTTACCGCCAACGCCTCCCGCACCACCCCCGCCAACCGCTTGAGCCCTTCATCCAACCGCGCCGGGTCGATGTGGCTGAAGTTCAAGCGCAAGTGCCCCAGGTGCTGGTCCGGCTCCGGAAAAAACGGTTCCCCCGGCATGAACGCAACGTCGGCCGCCAGCGCGGCGGGGAGCAAGGTGCGGGTGTCCAGCGGTTGCCTGAGAGTCAGCCAGAAAAACAACCCACCCTGGGGCACGTTCCAGTCCGCGATGTCGGCAAAATGCTTGTGCAGCGCCGCCTGAAAGCGGTCGCGACGATCCCGATAGAAATCCCTCAACTCGCTCAAATGGTTGCGGTACTGCTCGGTGCCGATCCATTGCAGCGCCTGCCATTGGCCGATGCGATTGGTGTGCAGGTCCGCCGACTGCTTGAGCCGCAACAGGTGCGGGAACAAATCCGGGCTGGCAATCAGGTAGCCCACCCGTAGCCCCGGCAACAGGGTTTTCGACACGGTGCCGGTGTAGATCCAGCTGGCCTTCTTCAAGCGACTGACAATCGGCGTGGCACTGCCGCCATCGAACGTCAGCTCGCGGTAGGGTTCGTCCTCGATCAGGGTCACGTCGAACTCGTCCAACAGCGCCGCCACCGCATCGCGCTTGACCTCGCTGTAGCGCACCGCCGAGGGATTCTGAAACGTCGGGATCAGGTAGATGAACGCCGGCCGATGCTGCTCCAGCCGAGCCCGCAACTGTTTCAAGTCCGGGCCGTCGGCCTCCAGGGGCACGGTGATGCAGTCGGCGCCGAACAGTTGGAAAATCTGCAACGCCGCCAGATAGGTCGGCGCTTCGAGCATCACTTGCGTGCCGACGTCGATGTGCAGCTTGGCCGCCAGGTCGAGGGTTTGCTGGGAGCCGCTGACCACCAGCACCTGGTTCGCCTCACAGGCCACACCCAGCGCCCGCGCCTGGGCCGCCAGGGCTTCGCGCAGGGCGGGTTCGCCTTCGCTCATGCCGTACTGGCCCATGGACAACGGCATGGCCGCCCATTCCACTTTCGGCAGCATGGCTTCGGCCGGCAGGCCGCCGGCGAACGACATCACTTCAGGGCGCTGCGCCGCCGCGAGGATTTCTCGAATCAGAGAACTTTTGAGGCGCGAGACACGTTCGGAAAAAGCCATGGAGGTCACCTGTAGCGGGGCACGGGAAGAATGAGTCAAACTGGTTGACCGAAATTACGCCGACCTCTGTGGATACGTCAATATGCTTGACCTTAAAAACCCGACTTCCCAACAAATGGCCATGGAAGCGTTCTTCTTCGGTTACCAGGCGTTCACCGCCAAGGCCGATGAAATGCTCGAGCGCCGCGGGTTGAGCCGGGTGCACCAGCGCATCGTTTTTTTCATCGCCCGCTACCCGTCATTGAGCGTGAAGGAATTGCTGGCGGTGCTCGGGGTGAGCAAGCAGGCGCTGAACATGCCGTTGCGGCAATTGATGGAAATGCACCTGGTGAACAGCGTCGCGTCCGAGACCGACAAGCGCAAGCGACTGCTGGAACTGACGGCCGAGGGCGAGCGCTTCGAGCAGGCGTTGCGGCGTGAGCAGGTGAAATTGCTGGAGCGGGTGTTTGCCGAGGCCGGGGAAGCGGCGGTGGATGGGTGGTTGGCGGTGAATCTGGGGCTGGGAAAGGGTCAGGTGGCTGTCGACTGAGTTTCCTCTGCAAGCTGTGTATTGCCCGGTCTATCGCCATCGCGGGCAAGCCTTGCTCCCACAGAGGGTCTCAGCGGACACCTGCTGGAAGCAAAACTGTTCCCACGGAGGGCCAGTGAACAGCCGTTGTGGGAGCAAAGCTTGCTCGCGATAGCGCCCTCAAGGTCGATATATCCCTATCGCCCGACATTTCGTCGACAACACAGAAAACATTATTTGCATTATTTGTATACAAAAGCATAATTCGCTTCGTGCGAGTTCCTGACCAACAGGTCAACATACTTCGCCAGCCTTACCTGCCTCAGCGCATCGCAGTCACCCCCAGGGGCGTGTGCGGTGCTGGAAATAACAATAAGACTCTTGAGGAGTACTCGCTGTGGAAAGCCGCAAACCCGAAGCCCGGACGCTGGACCTCTCGCCGCCACTACGCAGTGGCTGGCTGGAACGCCTCTTCAAACTCAGCTTGCACGGCACCACGGTGAAGACCGAGCTGATTGCCGGCCTGACGACGTTCATCACCATGGCCTACATCATCTTCGTCAACCCCAACATCATGGCCGACGCCGGCATCGATCACGGCGCCGCATTCGTCGCCACCTGCATCGCCGCCGCCCTGGGCTGCCTGCTGATGGGCCTGTACGCCAACTGGCCGGTGGGCCTGGCGCCAGGCATGGGCTTGAACGCCTTCTTCACCTACACCGTGGTCGGCACCATGGGCTACAACTGGGAAACCGCGTTGGGCGCGGTGTTCGTTTCCGGTGTGTTGTTCATGGTCCTGACCCTGTCACGGGTGCGGGAGTGGCTGCTCAACAGCATTCCAGTGAGCCTGCGGTTCGCCATGGGCGCGGGGGTCGGGTTGTTCCTCGGGCTGATCGGCCTGAAAACCGCCGGGATCATCGTCGACAGCCCCGCCACCCTGATCAAGCTCGGTTCGTTGCGCGAGCCCGGTCCATTGTTGGCCGCGGTGTGCTTCCTGATGATCGCCGTACTCAGTTATCACCGCGTGTTCGGCGCGATCCTGATCAGCATCATCGCCGTGACCCTGGCCGGTTGGGGCCTGGGATTGGTGCAGTACAACGGCGTCATGTCGACACCACCGAGCCTGGCCCCCACCTGGATGGCGATGGACGTGGCCGGTGTGTTCAACGTCAGCATGATCAGCGTGGTGCTGGCCTTCCTGTTCGTGCACATGTTCGACACCGCCGGCACCCTGATGGGCGTTGCCCAGCGCGCCGGCCTGGTGAAAGCCGATGGCAAGATCGAGAACCTGTCCCGCGCCTTGAAAGCCGACAGCGCTTCCAGCGTATTTGGCGCCATGGTCGGCGTGCCGCCGGTGACCAGCTACGTGGAAAGCGCCGCCGGTGTGGCGGCAGGTGGCCGGACGGGGCTTACCGCCGTGACCGTCGGTGTGCTATTTATTGCCGCCATGTTCTTCGCACCGCTGGCCGGGATGATCCCGGCCTACGCCACGGCCGGGGCCTTGATCTACGTTGCCATGCTGATGATGGGCGGCATGGCCCACATCGAATGGGACGAGGCGACCGACAGCATCCCGGCCATTGTCACGGCCATCATGATGCCCCTGACGTTCTCGGTCGCCGACGGTATCGCCCTGGGTTTCATCACCTATGTGGTGCTCAAGGCCGGCACCGGTAAACACAAGGAAATCTCCGTCAGCCTGTGGGTGCTCTGCGCGATCTTCATCGCCAAGTTCATCTTCTTGTAAGCGACACCGTATTCACCCGCCTCACCCAATGGGTGAGGCTTTTGTACATCAGGAGCAAAACAATGAATCTGGAAACCTGGCTGTTGTTCAGCGGCGCCGCCTTGGTGGTGATCCTCATCCCTGGCCCGTTGTCATTGTTGATGATCGGCAATAGCCTGAACTACGGCCTGCGCCGCTCGTATCCGGCGTTCCTGGGTGGGGTGATCGCGTCGATCTGCCTGCTGAGCGCCTCGGCGCTGGGGCTCGGTGCGTTGTTGATGGCGTCGGAGCAGTTGTTCAGTGCCCTGAAGATTGTCGGTGCCCTGTACCTGTTTTACCTGGCCTGGCAGAGCTGGCAGCAATCACGCCAACCGTCCCAAGGCGCCGACGTGCCCCAGGCCGCCGCCGTCCCGCGCTTTCGCGCCCTCTTTGGCCGGGCGTTCGTATTGGGCGCCAGCAACCCGAAAGACATCCTGTTCTTCGCCGCTTTCCTGCCGCAATTCTTGAGCACCGAACAAGCGTTCCTGCCACAACTGCTGATCATGATCGCCACCTGGACCGTACTCGACCTGCTGTGCAAATTGGCCTACGGCCTTGGTGCCCACGGCGCGGCGCGGTATCTGCGTACGGGTAAAGGCCAGGGCTGGTTCAACCGGGTCAGTGCCGGGTTGTTTGGCGGTGCGGGGGCGGCGTCCTTGTTGAGCCGCTAAAAAAGTAAAAGCAAAGCATCGCGAGCAGGCTCGCTCCCACAAAATCCAGTGTGGGAGCGAGCTTGCTCCGGGCGGCGATCCGACGATGAGTCCCTCCCTGCCCCCACATTCCCACGGACGAAAAAAAGCCCGCAGTGTGAGCGGGCGAAAAACCAAAGAAGCGCCATGCGCAGTCGCTTCCAGGACAAGGCAGCCGCTTGGGGGTCAGCTGCCCCGATAGGTGGAATAGGCGTAAGGCGAAATCAGCAGGGGTACGTGGTAATGATCCTGCTCGGCCGAAATGCCGAAGCGCAGCACCACCACATCCAGGAATGCCGGCTCGGACAACTGGACACCACGGGCGCGGTAGTAATCGCCGGCATGGAATTGAATCTGATAGACGCCCGAACGGTAGTCATCCCCTTGCAGCAGCGGCGCGTCGCAGCGACCGTCGCTGTTGGTCTGCGCGCTGGCGACCAGCTGCAGTTGCGAACCTTCCACTCGGTACAACTCGACCTTGATCGAGCTGCCCGGGCAGCCGTGTGCGGCATCCAAAACGTGAGTAGTCAAACGTCCCATTGATTGTGCGCGCCTCGCTGCTGTGCAGTCCGGCCCGACGCCTCCTGAATCAGTTGAAAGACAGGCCGCACCGTTTCGGAGCACGAAACGTCACGGCGATGAGCGAATTAAGACATTTTAAATGAAAATTGTACACAATAAAAAACAGATATTTAGTCCATGCGTGTTCCGACAAAGGTTCCTGCCCAATCTCAAGCCAAACCAACGGATACGCCATTCTTCCAGCCATTAATTGACCAGATGGGCAGGTTTCTTGCAGTGTAGACAAACCGGGGACGGCGGTGAAAAATGCAAAAAATCAGGCTTACAAATCGCACATAAAGTTGTATACAATCACTCCATCGTCGTGACGCCAGCCTATGATCCATCGCCAGGGCGCCACCCACATGGTTCGAACAAGAAGGAAAACTGCAGTGAGCGCTGACTACCCACGCGACCTGATCGGTTACGGCAGTAACCCTCCCCATCCCCAGTGGCCGGGCAATGCCCGCATCGCCCTGTCCTTCGTGCTCAATTACGAAGAAGGCGGCGAGCGCAACATCCTGCATGGCGACAAGGAATCCGAGGCGTTCCTCTCGGAGATGGTCGCGGCGCAACCGCTGCAAGGCGAGCGCAACATGAGCATGGAGTCGCTGTACGAGTATGGCAGCCGTGCCGGGGTCTGGCGGGTCCTCAAGCTGTTCAAGGAATTCGATATCCCGCTGACCATCTTCGCCGTGGCCATGGCCGCCCAGCGCCATCCTGACGTGATCCGCGCCATGGTTGCCGCCGGTCACGAAATCTGCAGCCACGGTTATCGCTGGATCGACTACCAATACATGGATGAGGCCCAGGAGCGCGAGCACATGCTCGAAGCGATCCGCATCCTCACCGAAATCACCGGCGAGCGTCCGCTGGGTTGGTACACCGGTCGCACCGGCCCCAATACCCGCCGGCTGGTCATGGAGGAAGGCGGTTTTCTCTATGACAGCGACACCTACGACGACGACCTGCCCTACTGGGAACCGAACACACCCAACGGCAAGCCGCACCTGGTGATCCCCTACACCCTCGACACCAACGACATGCGCTTCACCCAGGTGCAGGGTTTCAACAAGGGCGACGATTTCTTCCAATACCTCAAGGACGCCTTCGACGTGCTGTATGCCGAAGGCGCCGAAGCCCCCAAGATGCTCTCCATCGGCCTGCACTGCCGCCTGATCGGCCGCCCTGCCCGCCTCGCGTCCCTCAAGCGCTTCCTCGAATATGCCAAGGGTCATGAGCAGGTCTGGTTCAGCCGCCGCGTCGACATCGCCCGCCACTGGCAGCAGACGCACCCGTATCCGGAGGCTTCGAAATGACTGCCTTCCAGACCCTCAAGCCTTCCACCTTGAACCGCGAAGCGTTCGTCAAAGCCTTCGCTGATATCTATGAACATTCGCCATGGGTCGCCGAAAAGGCTTTCGACCTGGGCCAGGACCCGTCGATCGACCAGATCGAAACCCTGCACCAGCGCATGAGCGACATCCTGTTGAGCGCCGATCACGCCAGCCAACTGGCCCTGATCAACGCTCACCCGGACCTGGCCGGCAAAGCCGCCGTCCAGGGCCAACTGACCGAAGCCAGCACGAACGAACAGGCCGGCGCCGGTATTCACCAATGCTCGAGCGATGAGTTTCAGCGCTTCACCGAGCTGAACGATGCCTACAAGGCCAAGTTCAAGTTTCCCTTCATCATGGCGGTAAAAGGCAGCAACCGGCATCAGATCCTCGCGGCATTCGAAACGCGCATCCATCACTCGGTAGACACCGAATTCAAATGCGCGCTGGCAGAGATCAACAAGATCGCGTTGTTCCGATTACTGACCCTTTAGCGAGCAGCTTGGCCTTCGGGCTCCTGCAAGCATTCCCAGCCAACTTATTTAAAGGCAGACAAGAAGAATGAAAGCTTACGCCGTACCTTTCGAGAAGTTCGTCAACCTGGCCGACGCCCGCCTCGGCACCAAAATCATCTCGGTCACCGATGACTGGTTCGCCGACGCCAACCGTTTGTTCCAACCGACCCCGGCCGTATGGAAGGAGGGCGTGTTCGATGACAACGGCAAGTGGATGGACGGCTGGGAATCGCGGCGCAAGCGCTTCGAAGGCTACGACAGCGCGGTGATCCGCCTGGGTGTGGCCGGCTCGATCAAAGGCGTGGACATCGACACCTCATTCTTCACCGGTAACTACCCACCATCGGCCTCCCTGGAAGCCTGCTTCCTGACCGAAGGCGAGCCAGACGAAAACACCCAGTGGACTGAAGTGCTGTCGGCCGTCGAGTTACAAGGCAACAGCCACCACTACCACGAAATCAGTAACGACCAGGCCTTCAGCCACCTGCGCTTCAACATCTACCCCGATGGCGGCGTGGCCCGGTTGCGGGTCTATGGCATTCCGTACCGCGACTGGTCGGCCGTGGGCGACAATGAACAGATCGACCTGGCTGCCGCCCTCAATGGTGGCCGTGCCCTGGCCTGCTCCGACGAACACTTCGGCCGCATGAGCAACATCCTCAACCCCGGTCGTGGCGTCAACATGGGCGACGGCTGGGAAACCGCCCGTCGTCGTACCCCGGGCAATGACTGGGTGATCGTCGCCCTGGGCCATGCCGGCGAGGTCGAGAAAGTCATCGTCGACACCCTGCACTTCAAGGGCAACTACCCCGACAGTTGCTCGATCCAGGGCGCGTTCGTCAAGGGCGGCACCGACAGCCAGATCGAAACCCAGTCGCTGTTCTGGCGCGAGCTGCTGCCCAGCCAGAAACTGGAAATGCACGCCGAACATACCTTCGCCGAGCAGATCAAGGCCCTGGGGCCGATCACCCACATCCGCCTGAATGTGTTCCCGGATGGTGGCGTGAGTCGCCTGCGGGTGCTCGGTAAGGTGTCGAAATAAGATTGCGATGATCGTTCCCACGCTCTGCGTGGGAATGCATACCGTGACGCTCCGCGTCACAGTGGACGCGGAGCGTCCAGTGCCAGCGTTCCCACGCAGAGCGTGGGAACGATCAAACTCAAAAGATTAAGAAGACCAGCATGCGCACACTCAAGATCGAACCGTTGACCAAAGAAGCCTTCGCCCCGTTCGGTGACGTGATCGAAACCGACGGCAGCGATCACTTCATGATCAACAACGGTTCGACCATGCGCTTCCATCGCCTGGCGACGGTGGAAACCGCCACGCCGGACGACAAGGCGATCATCAGCATCTTCCGCGCCGACGCGCTGGACATGCCGCTGACCGTGCGCATGCTGGAGCGTCATCCGCTGGGCAGCCAGGCGTTCATTCCGCTGCTCGGCAACCCCTTTCTGATCGTGGTCGCGCCACTTGGCGATGCACCTGTATCAGGCTTGGTCCGCGCCTTCGTCACCAACGGCAGGCAGGGCATTAATTACCATCGCGGCGTCTGGCACCACCCGGTGCTGACGATCGAAAAGCGGGATGACTTCCTGGTGGTTGATCGCAGTGGCACAGGCAATAACTGCGATGAGCATTTTTTCAAAGAGGATGAGTACTTGATCCTCGCCCCCCACCAATAAGAGAAGGTCCGATCACGCGAAAACAAGCGTGACGGGCGAGAGGTAAAGACTGTGGAAGCACATATGCTGGAATGGCTGAACCTGAGCGTACGCTGGGTTCACATGATCACTGGCGTGGCCTGGATCGGCGCGTCGTTCTACTTCGTCTGGCTGGAAAACAACCTCAATCGCGTCAACCCCAGGAGCGGCCTGGCCGGCGACCTGTGGGCCATCCACGGTGGCGGCATCTACCACCTGGAAAAATACAAACTCGCGCCTCCCTCCATGCCGGACAACCTGCACTGGTTCAAATGGGAAGCCTACTTCACCTGGATGTCCGGCATCGCGCTGTTGTGCGTGGTGTTCTATTGGAATCCGACCGTCTACCTGCTGGCTCCCGGCAGCAGCCTGAGCGGCCCCGAAGGCGTCGCCCTGGGCCTCGGTTCGTTACTCGTCGGCTGGTTCGTCTATTCCTTTCTTTGCGACTCGGCCCTGGGCAAGCGCCCTGCCCTGCTCGGCTTGATCCTGTTCGTGCTGTTGATCGCCGCGGCCTACGGGTTCAGCAAGGTGTTCAGCGGTCGCGGTGCCTACCTGCATGTCGGGGCGGTCATCGGGACGATCATGGTCGGCAACGTGTTCCGCATCATCATGCCGGCCCAGCGTGCACTGGTGGCGGCCATCGCCGAGAACCGCACGCCCGATCCTGCACTGCCGGCCAAGGGTTTGTTGCGTTCGCGCCACAACAACTACTTCACCTTGCCGGTGCTGTTCATCATGATCAGCAACCATTTCCCCAGCACCTACGGCAGCCAGTACAACTGGCTGATCCTGGCCGGGATCGCCGTGGCGGCGGTGCTGGTGCGCCACTACTTCAACACGCGCCATGACAGCAACCGCTTTGCCTGGACGCTGCCAGTCGGTGCACTGGCGATGATCTGCCTGGCGTATGTAACAGGCCCCAAGCCCATGCCCACCGCACCGGAGGTGGCCAAGGCCCCTGGCGTGATCGAGTACCAACCGTTGCCGGAAACGGCAGTGGGTGGTGGCGCTAAACCGTCGACGGCCCCCGCCGCACCGGCCTCGGCGCCCACCCAGGCCGCCAGCGCCCAGGGCCCCTCGTTCGAGAAGGTCCACAGCGTGATCCAGGAACGCTGCTCGGTCTGCCACTCGGCCAAGCCCACCAGCCCGTTGTTCAGCGCCGCGCCGGGCGGGGTGATGTTCGACACCCCGCAGCAGATCCAGCAACAGGCCGCGCGCATCCAGGCCCAGGCCGTCACCAGCCAGATCATGCCATTGGGCAACATCACCCAGATGACCCAGCAGGAACGCGACCTGATCGGCGCGTGGATCAACCAGGGCGCGCGGACCAACTGAGCCGCGCCCCAAATTCGCCGCGAATGCGCCGTTGCAGGGCACTTGAACCCGTCAGGGCAAGCCCGTACCCTGCGCGGCCGTTCGCATCCGAGCACTGTAAAAAACCATCGAATCCTGACCGAGGCGCCAGCTTATCCCAGCATCACGGGGGATATCGGGTGTCCCTGGAAAACACCTTTTTCGACTGTTCCAAATAGCTGGACGAGCCTTTTTTGACCTTGGCTCAGCTCTTGCTATCAGCACTGGCCACAAGCGAAAAGCTGACCGAACGGATGTTTTTCATCCGTAGAAAAAAGGCGCCACACCAGAGCGCTGACCCGAAAAAAAAGCGGTACCACTTACCTTTGGGAGCAAACCGAATGAAACGTACGTGCACCAGCCTGATATTCGCAGGAGCCTTGGTGGCCGGGGGCCAAGCGATGGCCGACGACCTGTTCCAGTGGCAGAACAACAGCCTGACCTACCTGTATGGCAAGGATTTCCAGGTCAACCCGCGCATCCAGCAGACCGTGACCTTCGAACACGCCGACGCCTGGAAATACGGGGACAACTTCTTCTTCCTCGATCGGATCTTCTACAACGGCCAGGACGACAGCCAGTCCGGCCCGAACACCTACTACGGTGAGTTCAGCCCACGCCTGTCGTTCGGCAAGATCTTCGACCAGAAGCTGGAACTGGGCCCGATCAAGGATGTGCTGCTGGCCATGACGTATGAATTCGGCGAAGGCGACAACGAGTCCTACCTGATCGGCCCGGGCTTCGACCTGGCGATTCCCGGCTTCGACTACTTCCAGCTGAACTTCTACAACCGCCAGACCGAAGGCCCACGCGCCGGCGACAACGTCTGGCAGATCACCCCGACCTGGGCCTACACCCTCCCGGTGGGTTCATCCGACATCCTGATCGACGGTTTCATCGACTGGGTGGTGGACAACGACACCAACTCCAAGGGCACCTACCACGCCAACCTGCACATCAACCCGCAGATCAAATATGACCTGGGCAAGGCGTTGAAGCTCGGTGCCAAGCAGTTGTATGTGGGCGTGGAGTATGACTACTGGAAGAACAAGTACGGGATCGAAGACAGCGACGGGTTCAAGACCAACCAGAGCAATACCAGCTTCTTGCTGAAGTACCATTTCTGATCCTGGGATCGATATCGCAGACAATCCCTTTGTGGGAGCTTGCTCCCACATGGGTTTGTGTGTTGGACCAGTTTCAGCGTCCACCGCAAAATCTCCTGTGGGAGCGAGCCTGCTCGCGATGGCGGTGGACCTGCTTACATCCCTTATGCCAACCCCAAAAACCGACTCAACGCCTCACGCTGCGCCAACGCATCCTGGCGTCCCAGCTCGATCAGTTCGCTGCAATACCCCGACTCGAACAACAGGTAACTCAGCACCCCTGCGCCACTGGTCTTGGTCGCGCCCGGCCCGCGCAAGAAAAGCCGCAACGCACGGGGCAGTTCCTGGCGATGGCGGGCGGCGATTTCGTCGATCGGCTGGCTCGGGGAAATCACCAGCACGTCTACCGGCGCCGCGCCGAGGGCGTGGGCCGGTACATCATCGGGCAGCAGGTGACTGAACCCGTTCAGGCGCTCAAGCAACTCGATGTCGCTTTCCAGGCTGTCAATGAACGTGCTGTTGAGCATATGGCCGCCGATCTGCGCCAGGGTCGGTTGCAGGCCGGTGTAGCTGCGCTCGGTGGGATCCTGCCCGCCAGCGCCACGGGGGTTGCCGCTGACGCCGATCACCAGCACCCGATTGGCCCCAAGGTGCAAGGCCGGGCTGATGGGCGCCGATTGCCGTACCGCGCCGTCACCGAAGTATTGCGGGCCGATCCTGACCGGCGCGAACAACAAGGGAATCGCCGAGCTGGCCAGCAAGTGCTCCACCGATAACTGCGTCGGTACCCCGATACGTCGATGGCGCAGCCAGGCATCGATGGTCCCGCGTCCCTGGTAGAAGGTGACGGCCTGGCCGGACTCATAACCGAACGCGGTCACCGCCACCGCGCGCAGTTGCTGCTCGACGATGGCCTGCTCGATGCCCGAGGTATGGAATTGGGCCTGGAGCAGTTCGCGCAACGGCGAACTGTCGATCAGCGCCACCGGCAACTTGGCCCCCAGGCCCAACAGGCTGTGGGTTATGAAACGCGTCGCCTGGGCAATCACGCCCCACCAGTCGCTGCGCATGACCTGATGGCTGCGCACCGCTTGCCAGAACGCCGTCAGCCGCTCGATGGCGGTCTTGAAGTCCATCGCCCCGCTCGCCAGGCTGACCGCGTTGATCGCCCCGGCCGACGTGCCGACGATCACCGGGAACGGGTTGTCCGCACCGTCCGGCAACAATTCGGCGATGGCCGCCAGAACGCCCACCTGATACGCCGCCCGAGCCCCGCCGCCGGAAAGAATCAAACCTGTAACCGGTTCAGCTGGGGTCATCGCAATGCTCCGTGCTCAAGGTGTTGCTGAAAATGGCGGACTATTGGCTCAACCGCGTTTGTCGTACAGCTTCGGCTCGCCCGGTGGACGGCTCTTGAAGCGCCGGTGGGCCCAAAGGTATTGCTCGGGACAATCACTCACCGACTGCTCGACCCACTGGTTGATGCGGATGCAATCGGCCTCCTCGGTCTCGCCCGGGAAATCCGTCAGCGGGGCCTGGATCACCAGGCGATAACCGCTGCCGTCGGCCAGGCGTTCCTGAATAAAGGGCACCACCAGCGCCTTGCCCAGGCGGGCGAACTTGCTGGTGGCCGTGACCGTCGCGGCCTGGATGCCGAACAGCGGCACGAACACGCTCTGCTTGGCGCCGTAATCCTGGTCCGGCGCATACCAGATCGCCCGCCCGGCCCGCAGCAGCTTGAGCATGCCGCGCACGTCGTCACGCTCCACGGCCAGGGAGTCGAGGTTGTGCCGCTCGCGGCCGCGGCGTTGGATGTAGTCGAACAGCGGGTTCTTGTGCTCACGGTACATGCCATCGATGGTGTGTTGCTGGCCGAGCAAGGCCGCGCCGATTTCCAGGGTGGTGAAATGCAGCGCCATCAGGATCACGCCCTTGCCCTCGCGCTGGGCCTGCTTGAGATGCTCCAGTCCTTCGACATGGGCCAGTTTCGCCAGGCGCGAACGCGACCACCACCAACTCATGGCCATTTCGAAAAAGGCGATGCCAGTGGAGGCAAAGTTTTCCTTGAGCAGACGCTTGCGTTCGGCGGCGGACTTTTGCGGGAAACACAGTTCCAGGTTGCGACGGGCGATGCGCCGTCGGTCGCCGGCTACTCGATACATCAGCGCGCCCAGTGCGCGACCGACCCGCAGCAACAACGGATAAGGCAATTGAACGATCAGCCACAACAGGCCCAGGCCGCACCACAGCAGCCAGAAACGCGGATGAAAAAATGCAGCTCGAAAACGCGGGCGATCCATTACAGCTTCCATTAGGACATGGGCCGCGCATTCTACATTGTTCGACCCGGGTTGCGGCTGGCGGACGATCTCGTTATAAGTCTCGGCACTTTTAGTGACAAGCCGTTGTACGCCGACCATGAGCCAAACCGAACCGCTAGACCAAGATCCCGTGTTCCAGCTGAAGGGCAGCATGCTCGCCATTACGGTGCTGGAGCTGGCCCGCAACGACCTGGAAGGCCTTGACCGGCAGTTGGCGGCCAAAGTCGCCCAGGCGCCGAATTTCTTCAGCAATGCCCCGCTGGTGCTGGCCCTGGACAAGCTGCCGGCCGGCGAAGGCGCGGTGGACCTGCCAGGCCTGATGCGCGTTTGCCGCCAGCACGGCCTGCGCACCCTGGCGATCCGCGCCAGCCGCATCGAAGACATCGCCGCAGCCATCGCCGTGGACATTCCGGTGCTGCCGCCGTCCGGCGCCCGGGAGCGGGTGCTGGAACTGAGCCCCGTCGAAGCCAAGAAAGTCCCGGAAAAACCACCAGAACCCACCATCAAGCCAACGCGCGTCATCACCTCGCCAGTACGCGGCGGGCAGCAGATTTATGCCCAGGGTGGCGATCTGGTCATCGTGTCCTCGGTCAGCCCGGGGGCGGAACTTCTCGCCGATGGCAACATCCATGTATACGGCCCGATGCGCGGTCGCGCGCTGGCCGGCGTCAAGGGCGATACGAAAGCCAGGATCTTCTGTCAGCAATTGAGCGCTGAACTGGTCTCCATCGCCGGGCAGTACAAGGTCTCCGAGGATTTGCGCCGCGATCCGTTGTGGGGGGCCGGCGTCCAGATCAGCCTGTCGGGCGACGTGTTGAACATCATTCGGCTTTAACGGATACTGCCGCATTTTCCAAGCATCTCTAAAACGAGCGAAAACGGCTTAAACGACGTAGGAAAAAGGATCAGGCAGTGTTTACCGGAGGTAGACCCCGCCCCGACATCCGATTCCAGCCAAGCCTGTCCAATTGCAGCAGTTTTCCAGAGATGTTTTTCAGGGGCTGAAAAAGTCCTTTTTCCTTAGGGGTGAAACACCTTGGCCAAGATTCTCGTGGTTACATCCGGCAAGGGTGGTGTGGGTAAGACCACCACCAGCGCCGCTATCGGTACCGGTCTCGCTCTGCGCGGCCACAAGACAGTCATCGTCGACTTCGACGTCGGCCTGCGTAACCTGGACCTGATCATGGGTTGCGAGCGTCGCGTGGTCTACGACTTCGTCAACGTGGTCAACGGCGAAGCGAACCTGCAACAAGCCCTGATCAAGGACAAGCGCCTTGAGAACCTCTACGTGCTGGCCGCCAGTCAGACCCGCGACAAAGACGCGCTGACCCAGGAAGGCGTGGAAAAAGTCCTGATGCAACTCAAGGAAGACTTCGAGTTCGTGGTGTGCGACTCCCCGGCCGGTATCGAGAAAGGTGCCCACCTGGCCATGTACTTCGCTGACGAAGCGATTGTCGTGACCAACCCGGAAGTGTCGTCGGTGCGTGACTCCGACCGCATGCTGGGCCTGCTGGCGAGCAAATCCCGTCGCGCCGAGAAGGGCGAAGAGCCGATCAAGGAACACCTGCTGCTGACCCGCTATAACCCGCAACGGGTCAGCGATGGCGAAATGCTGGGCGTCGAAGACGTCAAGGAAATCCTCGCCGTCACCCTGCTGGGTGTCATTCCGGAATCCCAAGCGGTACTCAAGGCCTCCAACTCCGGCGTGCCGGTGATTCTCGACGACCAGAGCGACGCCGGCCAGGCATACAGCGATGCCGTCGATCGCCTGCTGGGCAAAACCGTGGAGCATCGTTTCCTCGATGTAACGAAGAAAGGTTTCTTCGAGCGCCTGTTTGGAGGTAGGTAATGAACCTTTTTGACTTCTTTCGTGCCAACAAAAAGCCCAGTACCGCCTCGGTCGCGAAAGAGCGTCTACAGATCATCGTGGCGCACGAACGCGGCCAACGCAGCACCCCTGACTACCTGCCAGCCTTGCAGAAGGAACTGGTGGAAGTGATCCGCAAATACGTCAACATCGGTAGCGATGACGTGCACGTGGCACTGGAAAGCCAGGGCAGCTGCTCGATCCTGGAACTCAACATCACCCTGCCGGATCGCTGATAGATCCTGCGGGAGCCACGGCGGCTCGGGCTCAGCGCCCTTGTGTAGGCGCTGGCGAAGCCTGCGATCTTTTGATCTTTCACTTGAAACTCAAGGAAGCTCGGAAAAGATCGCAGGCTTCGCCAGCGCCTACATATAGGACGACGGGCCCGAGCCGCCGTTGGCGTTTGTAACGAGACTGTTTTCAATGCCCCTGTCCAACATCCGCATCATTCATCAGGACGCCGCCGTCCTGGTGGTCGACAAGCCGACCCTGTTGCTCTCCGTGCCCGGCCGGGCCGACGACAACAAGGACTGCCTGATCACCCGCCTGCAGGAAAACGGCTATCCGGAAGCCCGAATCGTGCACCGACTGGACTGGGAAACCTCCGGCATCATCCTGTTGGCCCGCGACCCGGACACCCATCGCGAACTGTCCCGGCAATTTCATGATCGCGAAACCGAAAAAGCCTACACGGCGCTGTGCTGGGGCCAACCGGAACTGGACAGCGGCAGCATCGACCTGCCCTTGCGCTACGACCCGCCGACCAAACCTCGGCATGTGGTGGACCATGAGCACGGCAAACACGCCCTGACCTTCTGGCGCGTGCTGGAACGTTGCGGCGATTGGTGCCGGGTTGAACTCACGCCGATTACCGGGCGCTCGCACCAATTGCGCGTGCACATGCTGTCCATCGGTCATCCGCTGCTGGGCGACGGGCTCTACGCCCACCCGCAGGCCCTCGCTGCCTGGCCGCGCCTGTGCCTGCACGCCAGCATGCTGAGTTTCACCCATCCGCAAAGCGGCGAGCGCTTGCGCTTCGAGTGCCCGGCACCGTTCTAAATTCGATAAAGGCTTGGCATGCAGGCTATTGATTTTCAGGAAACGCCCGTCAAAAAAGTCCGCCATCAGTTGCTGTACCTGGTCTATGGCGACAAGGACGCTTATCGCCACGAGGCCAAGTTCAGCATCCTGACCGCCCTCGCCCACGGCAATCCGTCGACCCTGCCCACCATCAGGATCCTGACCGACCGGCCTGAGGACTATCAGGGCTGGCCGGTGGAGACCCTCGCGCTGAGCCCACAGTTGCTGACCGAGTGGCAAGGCAATAATGGTTACATTCACCGGCGCAAAGCCTGCGCCATCGCGGCCAGTCTGACACTGGCGGAAAAAACCCTGTTCGTCGACACCGACACGCTATTCCTCGCCGATCCCGACCTGCTGTTCAAGCAAATCCAGCCAGGTCGATACCTGATGGACAGCTTCGAATACAACTGGGACTACGTCTGCAAGCGCGAGGATTACCTCAAGCTGGGCACGCACCTGCGCCGCCACGGCATCACTCCGGACAACAGCTTCAAGCTCTACAACAGCGGGCTGTGCGGCGTGACCGACAACGACACGGCGCTGCTGACCCAGGCCATCGAGCGGATTGACGAATGGACCGAAGATGGCTTCGACATCCACACCATCGAACAGATCGCGATCTCGTTCACGTTACGCAACCAGACCATTTACGAAACCAACAAACACGCCTATCACTACTTCGCCGAAAAACGCTTCTTCCATACCATGCTGGCGCACTTCTTTGCCCTGCACGGCGAGGCGTTCGGTACGCAGTTGCTTGAGCGCTGCCATGACGTACCGCGCACCCGGCCTTTCCCGTCGGCCTGGCGGCGGCTGAAGATCAAATGGAAATTGCGCCACCAGCGCGGCGCCTTGTACAGGATCGGTCGCGACCTGCTGTATGGCAGCGCGGCGCCGGAGCACCCTTACTACAACCTTTGCCGGCACCATTGGTGGGATTCGGCATCGAGGGAAATTTCCCGCCTGGACCCGGAGCGCCGGCAACAGCTGTTCGGCCAACTGGAGCGCTGGCCGCACCACTTGCCAGAACCATCCAAGGCGCAAGACAAGCCAATCATCATGGCTTATCTGCGTGAGCGACTCGCGGCGTCAGGATAATCAAGGGCATTGGACACAAGCACCATCGGGGATTGGGCCTGCAACGCTTGTCGTCGATGGGTTAAACTGCCGCCCATTGCTGTCTGGAGTTTCTTATGCGCGCAGAGTTGAACCAGGGCCTGATCGACTTTCTCAAGGCCTCCCCTACCCCGTTCCATGCCACCGCCAGCCTTGCCAAGCGCCTGGAGGCGGCAGGCTATCAGCGTCTTGACGAACGCGAGACCTGGGCCACCGAGGCCAACGGTCGCTATTACGTCACACGCAACGACTCCTCGATCATCGCCTTCAAGCTCGGCCGCAACTCACCGTTGCACGATGGCATCCGCCTGGTCGGCGCCCACACCGACAGCCCCTGCCTGCGGGTCAAGCCACAGCCGGAACTGCAACGCCACGGGTTCTGGCAACTGGGCGTGGAAGTCTACGGCGGCGCGTTGCTGGCGCCGTGGTTCGACCGCGACCTGTCCCTGGCTGGGCGCGTGACCTTCCGCCGCGATGGCAAGGTCGAAAGCCAGTTGATCGATTTCAAGGCGCCGATCGCCACGATTCCGAACCTGGCCATCCATCTCAATCGCGAAGCCAACCAGGGCTGGGCCATCAACCCGCAGAATGAACTGCCGCCGATCCTTGCCCAGTTCGCCGGTGACGAGCGCGTCGATTTCCGAGCCGTGCTCACCGATCAACTGGCCCGCGAACACGGCCTGAATGCCGACGTGGTACTCGACTACGAGTTGAGTTTCTACGACACGCAAAGCGCCGCGGTCATTGGCCTGCACGGCGATTTCATCGCCGGTGCGCGCCTGGACAACCTGCTGTCGTGCTACGCCGGCCTGCAAGCGTTGCTGAACGCTGACACCGAAGAAACCTGCGTGCTGGTGTGCAACGATCACGAAGAAGTCGGCTCGTGCTCGGCCTGTGGCGCCGACGGCCCGATGCTGGAGCAAACCCTGCGTCGCCTGCTGCCTGAAGGCGAAGAGTTCGTCCGCACCATTCAGAAATCCCTGCTGGTGTCGGCGGACAACGCCCACGGCGTGCACCCCAACTATGCCGACAAGCACGACGCCAACCACGGCCCCAAGCTCAATGCCGGCCCGGTGATCAAGGTCAACAGCAACCAGCGCTACGCCACCAACAGCGAAACCGCCGGGTTCTTCCGCCACCTGTGCATGGCTGAAGAAGTGCCGGTGCAAAGCTTCGTGGTGCGCAGCGACATGGGCTGTGGCTCGACCATCGGCCCGATCACCGCCAGCCAGTTGGGCGTGCGCACCGTGGACATCGGCCTGCCGACCTTCGCCATGCATTCGATCCGTGAACTGTGCGGCAGCCATGACCTGGCGCATCTGGTGAAGGTGCTGAGCGCGTTCTACGCTTCTCGCGAGTTGCCATGATCCCTGAGCTTGCTCCCGCTGGGCCGTAGGAGCTGTCGAGTGCAACGAGGCTGCGATCTTTCCCCAGACACTTGAGTCTCAAGCGAAAGATCAAAAGATCGCAGGCTTCGCCAGCTCCTACAGAACCCAGCGGGAGCATGCGCCCTCGCCACAACGTGCCCACCTCAAATTCTGGGGAGGCCGTGACATACATCAGCACACCCCGGCAAAACCCCAACTAGACTGACCTTATCCTTCCCCGACAAGGCTGTCGCCATGATCTCGATGTCTTCGTTCAACGCCATGCTGGTGCCCATCATTGCCGGCATGATCCTGCTGGCCATCGGCTTCAACTTCCGTGACAAGGGCGTCGGGGTCTTTGCCATGTGGATCGGCATGTTGTTGATCCTCGCCACGGTGGTGATCAAGATCCTGAGCAAGCTCAACGAGTCGCTCTGACCCTGCCTCAGGCTGCGGGCGATTGTTCCGGCACAGGTTGCTCCGGCACATCCACGCCGACATGGATCGCATCGTGTCGCCAGAACTCCAGGTCGCAATCGATCAGCCGCTGATGCTGGTCATAGTTGACCCGTGCGATGCGAAGCCCGGGGCTGCCCACCGAGACCTTCAACGCCGCTGCCGCTTCCAGCTGTAAAGAGGTGGGCACGATTTCAAACTTCACCCGGCCGTAGTGCAAGTCGTAATGGCGGGCGTACAGTTCGGTGATGGACTGGTTGAGGTCGAACCCCAGGATGTCCGGAAAATACTGCGGGTTCAGGTAGTGCTCGACGTACAGCACCAGCCGCTCGTCGATACGCCGCACGCGGCAGATCTGGATCACGCTGGACAACGCCGGCAGTTGCAACCAGGCACACACCGCCGCCGAAGCAGGTTGCAGGCGCGCCGAGATCACTTGGGTAGAAGGCACACGCCCTTGGGCTGCGACCATGGCGTGGAAATGGCTGCGCTGCATCAGGTTGTAGGCCAGGCGCGGCGGCGAGACGAACCAGCCCCGGCGCTCCTCCCGATAAATCTGCCCCTGGGCTTCGAGCTGCAACAACGCCTCACGCACGGTAATCCGCGTGGTCCCGAACAATTCACTGAGCTTGCGCTCGGCCGGCAATTTGCTGCCGGGCGCCAGCAACCCGTGATCGAGCTGCTCTTGCAGGACCTGTCCGATGGCTGTCACCGCTTTGGTTGCATCGATGCGCATCAACGTTACCTATCTGGACTAGACCAGCACTGTTTCGGGGCAAGATCGAATGTCCATCGATCCGCTTCTTGGTCCAGCAAGCCTAGGCACTGCACATGACTGGCAGATGACAGAGCCGCCGAACGGTCGTTTTGCAAGCGTGCAAATTAACGGCCAAGTCCTTGCAGATCAGCTGTTTAACCATGGTCTACGCTTAATTCGCAGCCAGCTTCCACGAGCCGGGCATTTCCTGGACCCTCCAACACCGACATCAAAATGTCACAGGGCTCGCCTACATTGGCTCAGGTATTGCTGACCTAGACCAACACAACCGCAATCGCAGCGTTGAAAACGCCCATAGGAGCTTCGGATGAAACAGCTTTTCCTGGCATCACTGTTAGGCTCGACCATTGCCATGTGCACCGCCGCCATGGCCGCTGACACCGATCTGAAAACGTTGGAAGCCGCTGCGAAAGCGGAAGGCGCCGTGAACAGCGTCGGCATGCCCGATGACTGGGCAAACTGGAAAGGCACCTGGGACGACCTGGCCAAGGTCTACGGCCTGAAGCACATCGACACCGACATGAGCTCGGCCCAGGAAATCGCCAAGTTCGCCGCCGAGAAAGACAACGCCAGCGCCGACATCGGCGACGTCGGTGCAGCTTTCGGCCCGATCGCGGTCAAGCAGGGCGTGGTTCAACCCTACAAGCCAAGCACCTGGGAACAAGTCCCTGCCTGGGCCAAGGACAAGGACGGCAACTGGGCATTGGCCTATACCGGCACCATCGCGTTCATCGTCAACAAGAAGCTGCTGCACGGCTCCGACGTGCCGACCAAGTGGGCGGACCTGAAGACCGGCAAATACAAAGTCTCCATCGGTGATGTGAGCACCGCCGCCCAGGCCGCCAACGGCGTACTGGCCGCGGCCCTGGCCAACGGCGGCGACGAGAAGAACGTCCAGCCGGCATTGTTGATGTTCGCCGAGATCGCCAAGCAAGGGCGCCTGTCCATGGCCAACCCAACCATCGCCACGATGGAAAAGGGTGAAGTCGAAGTCGGCGTGGTCTGGGATTTCAACGGCCTGAGCTACAAGGCCAAGATGGCCAACCCGGATGACTACGTCGTGCTGATTCCGTCCGACGGCTCGGTCATCTCCGGCTACACCACCATCATCAACAAATACGCCAAGCACCCGAACGCCGCCAAGCTGGCCCGCGAGTACATCTTCAGCGACGCCGGCCAGATCAACCTGGCCAAGGGCAACGCCCGTCCGATCCGCGCCGAGCACCTGACCCTGCCGGCAGAGGTCAAGGCCAAGCTGCTGCCGAACGAGCAGTACAAAGGCGTGACCCCGATCAAGGACGCGGATGCTTGGGAGAAGACTTCCAAGGCACTGCCGCAGAAGTGGCAGGAAGAAGTGATCATCAACATGCAATAAGGCGGTAGCTCCCGCTCGGATATCCACTGGGTACCCCACTGTGGAAGCAGACCCTGTGGGAGCAAAGCTTGCTCGCGATAAACGATGACACGGTCCTGAAACTGCACCGTATCACCAGCATCGCGAGCAAGCTTTGCTCCCACAGGCCTGCTCTTACAGTGGAGCTTGGGGGATTCGAGTTTTCTGGTATCTGCCCGGAGTCCCGGTACCCATGAAGCACAACGTCATCCTGGTGGTGCTCGACGGTCTCAACCATGAGGTCGCCCGGCATGCCATGGGGCATTTGCAGGCTTACGTCAGCGCAGGACGCGCGGCCCTCTACAAACTGGAATGTGAGTTGCCCGCCCTGTCCCGTCCGCTCTACGAATGCATCCTCACCGGCGTCGTGCCCATCGACAGCGGGATCGTGCACAACAACGTCTCGCGCCTGTCGAACCAACGCAGCATTTTCCACTACGCCACCCAGGCCGGCTTGAGTACGGCCGCCGCGGCGTATCACTGGGTCAGCGAGCTCTACAACGTTTCGCCCTTCGTGGCCGGTCGTGATCGTCACACCGACAACCCCGACCTGCCGATCCAGTACGGGCATTTCTATTGGAATGACCACTACCCCGATTCCCATCTGTTCGCCGACGCCGAACACCTGCGCCAGCGCTACCTGCCGAACTTCCTGCTGGTGCACCCGATGAACATCGACGACGCCGGCCACAAGCACGGCCTCGACACCCCGCAATACCGCAACAGCGCCCGCTCGGCCGACATCAACCTGGCGGTCTACCTGCAAGGCTGGCTCGACGCCGGTTACCAGGTGCTGGTGACGTCCGACCACGGCATGAACAACGATCGCTCCCATAACGGCCTGCTGGCCGAAGAACGGGAAGTACCGCTGTTTGTCCTGGGCAGCGGCTTCAGTCTCGATCCCGCGGCCACGCCCCGGCAGACCGAACTGTGCGGCACCATCTGTCAATTGCTCGGCGTCGACCACGACAAACCCTATTGCCAGGAGTTACTCAAGTGAACGCCATGACGCGCGGCAAATGGCTGGCAGCGTTGTGCCTGGTGCCCTTCGCGATTTTCTTCATCGTGTTCCAGATCGCCCCGCTGCTCTGGGTGCTGGTCAACAGCCTGGAATCGGAAGAGTTCGGCTGGGGCCTGGCCAACTTCAGCAAGATCTTCAGTTCCAAGTTCTACCTGCAAGCGATCCAGCACAGCCTGGAGATCAGCTTCTGGTCCAGTGTGTTCGGCATCGTCATCGCCGTGCTGGGCAGCTACTCCCTGCGCCGGGTGGATTCGCGGTTGCGCAACTTCGTCAACGCTTTTGCCAACATGACCAGCAACTTCGCCGGCGTGCCCCTGGCCTTCGCCTTCATCATTTTGCTCGGGTTCAACGGCAGCATCACGATCATGCTCAAACAGGCGGGGATCATCGAGGATTTCAACCTGTACTCGAAAACCGGCCTGATCATCCTCTACACCTACTTCCAGATCCCCCTGGGCGTGCTGCTGCTCTATCCGGCCTTCGACGCCCTGCGCGAAGACTGGCGCGAGTCCGCCGAGCTGCTGGGCGCCAACGGCTGGCAGTTCTGGCGCCACATTGGCTTGCCGGTGCTGACCCCGGCGCTGCTGGGCACCTTCGTGATCCTGCTGGCCAACGCCCTCGGCGCTTACGCCACGGTCTATGCGCTGACCACCGGCAACTTCAACGTGCTGCCGATTCGCATCGCCGCCATGGTTTCTGGCGACATTTCCCTCGACCCGAACATGGCCAGTGCCCTGGCCGTGATATTGGTGGCGTTGATGACCGTGGTCACCATCGTCCACCAGTTGCTGCTCAAGAGGAGCTACCATGTCTCGCGCTGAACCGGGCTCCGTCGGGCTCTATCATCGGGTGGTGGTGTACCTGCTGTTCGCCATCCTGCTGCTGCCCCTGGCCGGCACGCTCGTCTACTCCATCGCCAGCAGTTGGTCGGCCACCGTGCTGCCCAGCGGCTTCACGTTCAAATGGTATGTGCAGTTGTGGAGCGACCCGCGTTTTCTCCACGCCTTCGGTCAATCGCTGCTGGTCTGCGTCGGTGCGCTGGTGCTCTCGGTGGTGTTGATCCTGCCGTTGCTGTTCGTGGTGCATTACCACTTCCCCAGACTCGACGCACTGATGAACATCCTCATCCTGCTGCCCTTCGCGGTGCCGCCGGTGGTGTCGTCGGTGGGGCTGTTGCAACTCTACGGCTCCGGGCCGCTGGCGATGGTCGGTACGCCCTGGATCCTGATCGGCTGCTACTTCACCGTCGCCCTGCCGTTCATGTACCGGGCGATCACCAACAACCTGCAAGCCATCAACCTGCGCGACCTGATGGACGCCGCCCAACTGCTCGGTGCCAGCACCTTCCAGGCGGCGTTCCTGGTGGTGCTGCCGAACCTGCGCAAGGGCCTGATGGTGGCGCTGCTGCTGTCCTTCTCGTTCCTGTTCGGCGAATTCGTGTTTGCCAACATCCTCGTTGGCACTCGCTATGAAACCCTGCAGGTGTACCTGAACAACATGCGCAACAGCAGCGGTCACTTCACCAGTGCGCTGGTGATTTCTTACTTCCTCTTCGTACTGGTCCTGACCTGGGCGGCCAACATCTTGAGCAAGGACAAAAGCCAATGAGCTACGTCAGCGTCCAACACCTGCAAAAAAGCTACGCCGGCACGCCGGTGTTCAGCGACATCAATTGCGAGATCCGCAAGGGCGAATTCGTCACCCTCCTCGGCCCTTCCGGTTGTGGCAAGTCCACACTGTTGCGCTGCATTGCCGGCCTGACCGCGGTGGATGCCGGCCAGATCATCCTCGACGGGCAAGACATCGTCCCGTTGAGCCCGCAGAAACGCGGCATCGGCATGGTCTTCCAGAGCTACGCCTTGTTCCCCAACATGACCGTGGAACAGAACGTCGCCTTCGGCCTGCGCATGCAAAAAGTCGACGCATCGGACAGCCACAAGCGTGTGCTGGAGATCCTGCGCCTGGTGGAACTGCATGATTTTTCCGGCCGCTATCCCCATCAACTGTCCGGCGGCCAATGCCAGCGCGTCGCCCTCGCACGCTCCCTGGTCACGCGGCCGCGCCTGTTGCTGCTGGACGAGCCGCTGTCGGCCCTGGATGCACGGATTCGCAAGCACTTGCGCGAACAGATCCGACAGATCCAGCGTGAGTTGGGCCTGACCACGATCTTCGTCACACACGACCAGGAAGAAGCCCTGACCATGTCTGACCGGATTTTCCTGATGAACCAGGGAAAGATCGTACAAAGCGGCGATGCAGAAACCCTTTACACAGCGCCAGTCGACGTCTTTGCCGCCGGCTTCATCGGCAACTACAACCTGCTGGATGCCGACAGCGCGAGCAAACTGCTGCAACGGCCGATGAGCGGCCGTATCGCCATCCGTCCGGAAGCCATCGAGCTGAGCCGCGACGGCGAGGCCGATGCGCTGATCCGCAGCCACAGCCTGTTGGGCAACGTGATTCGCTACCGGGTCGAGGCCCGTGGCGTGGAACTGGTGGTGGATGTACTCAATCGCTCGGCCGCCGACCTGCACCCCGATGGCGCACGCCTGTCACTTTCCATCGATCCGTCGGCGCTGTGTGAGGTAGCCTGATGGCTTTATCGATTTTGAAGCTGATCTTGAAGAGGAAAACGCGCTGATGGCCCTGGCAATTTTTGATCTGGACGAAACCCTGATCCACGGCGACTGCGCCACCCTCTGGAGCGAACAGATGGGGCGCCTGGGCTGGGTCGATCCCGAGTCGTTCATGCAGCGCAACAACGCGCTGATGGACGCCTACAGCCACGGCAAGCTGAGCATGGAAGAGTACATGGACTTCAGCCTGGAACCGATGATTGGCCGCACACCGGAAGAAATCGAACACTTGGTGGGGCCTTGGGTGGAAGACTTCATCGAACCGATCATCTTCAGCGACGCCACCAAGACCATCGCCGAACACCGCAAGGCCGGCGACCGGATCCTGGTGATCTCGGCCTCCGGCACGCACCTGGTCAAGCCGATTGCCGAACGCCTGGGCATCGACGAGATCCTGGCGATCGAACTTGAAGTGAGCCATGGGGTGTACAGCGGCCAGACGGTGGGCACCCTGACCTACCGCGAAGGCAAGATCGCGCGGCTGCTGGACTGGCTGGATGCCGAGGAAGAGAACCTGGAAGGCGCAAGTTTCTATTCCGACTCGCGCAATGACCTGCCGCTGCTGCTCAAGGTCGATTACCCGCATGTGGTGAACCCGGACCCGGTATTGAAGGCCCATGCCGAATCGGCCGGGTGGCCAATCCACACCTGGAAATAAACCCCCACAGGTTTTGCCCTAGCCCAGCAGCAGCCACAGGCTCCAGCCGAGCAACAACACACCGCAGAGACGGCTGAGCCAGAGTCCCTGCGGCAGGTTTTTCTCCAGCAAGATGAAGGCACCGATCACTGCCACCCAGAGCAGGTTCATCACGCCGACAACGAACAGCAGACCCATCAGGGCCCAGCAGCAGCCCAGGCAATAAGCGCCATGGGCCAGGCCCATGCGCCAGCCGCCGAGCACGTCGGGGCGCCAATAGCTGAGCAGAAAATGCAGCGGCCCGCGACAATGCTCAAGGCAGACCGCCTTGCTTGGCAGCCACTGATAGATACCTGCAACCAGCAGCAAGCCGGCGCCCAGCGCGGTACTGGTGCTGCGCATCCCCGGACTGAGCAGGGCGAGCTGCTCGAGCGCCCATTGCAGCGCCGTGGCGCCCAGGGCGAAACCGGCCCAGACCAGGACATAGGCGCTGCAGAACAGCAGCAGGGCCAGGTGTCGCTGCGGTGCTGGCATGCGCTTGCGCAGCATCTGCTGGTAGATCAACAGCATGGGCAAGGTACTGGGCAGCATCATGCCGACCATCATCACCACCCACATGGCGAACATCAGCAGCGCATCGGCCAGGCTCCAGGGCATGAGCATGCCGCCCATTGCCGTATCAGCCATGCCGCCCGGCGCACTCATGTCGCGGGCCATGCGCAACAGCAGCAGCCAGGCCAGGGCGGTCAGCGCGAGCAGGCAGAGCAGGAGCAGCCACTGCTCGCCCGTCAGTCGCTTGCTCGGCGTCACCGCCTGAGGTTCGGCCATTACGGCTCTATGCCATGGCCGGTGAAGTGCACGTGGGCGAGGTGGCTATGACTGCCCTGGGATTGTAGTTTGAGGGCCAGCCCTTTCAAGGTCTTTGATAAAATCCCACAAAACTCCAGTCAGGGTGACGAAAGCAATGTGGGCAGAAGTTCTAGCGCGGTTTGAGAAAAAAGCACCGGCCAGTGT
>NZ_LMDO01000066.1:0-194902 GCF_001425105.1 Pseudomonas sp. Root401
CACAAATCCTCTGTGGGAGCTGAGCTTGCTCGCGATGGCGGTGGGTCAGCTTGCAGCGATGTTGAATGTGCCACCGCCATCGCGGGCAAGCCTTGCTCCCACAGGGGGCTCAGCCTTCCACCAACTGCCGCACCGCGATGATTTCCGGCAGGTCGCTGCGGGCCATGTACACCCGCAAAGGTTCGCAAAGGTTGATCCGGTCGTCGATGTTCTGGTCCAGCAGCAACTGGATGCGCTCGCGACTCAAGGCCATGGTGCCGTCTGCCACGGGGGCCCAGACAAATTCGCAGGTGGGGATGATGCCGTCGTCGGCCACGTCCATGCCGAAAGCGTCTTCGCTGAACCGCACGATGTACTGGCCGGTCTTGCGGTTCAAGCCGACAAAACCCTTGAGCTGGTCGGCGGCCTGGCAGATGAATGTCGAAGTGGTGCGCATGGTAAACCTCATGGATACGTCCCTCGGGACGTCTGATCAATGGTTTACACGCAGGGCAAGCGGACACAGGATTTAAGGTTTCCCTCTTCCGGGGAAACTGATGCGGCAAGGGTACTGCAAAGCGGCCTGGAAATGCGTGGGAAAAATCTTCTTTGCACAGGTTTATGTCGGTATGACGATAGCGCCGACAGCGTTCAGTTGTTAAAAGATAGGTTTTTGCACACACCTACGAAAGGATTTCGAGCATGCCTGTCACCTTCACCCGCACCGCCTTGATGCTGAGCCTGTTGCTCGGCTTCGGCCAGGCCCAAGCCTCCGAGGCCCCGAGCCCCAAGGCCCTGGCAGCCCTTCAGGGCATTCCGCACCCGGCGGTCATCGCCCACCGCGGCGCCTCGTTCGACGCGCCGGAATCCACCGCTGCCGCCTACAAGCTGGCCCGCGACCTGGGCGCCGACTACCTGGAACTGGACCTGCAACGCAGCAAGGACGGCGTGTTGTTCGTCCTGCATGACGACAGCCTGCTGCGCACCACGGATGTCGCGGCCAAGTTTCCCGAGCGCAAGGACAGCACCGCCAACGAATTCACCATGGCGGAACTCAAAACCCTCGATGCCGGCAGTTGGTTCAACACCGCATACCCGGACCGCGCGCGCCCTTCGTTCGCCGGCCTGAAAATCCTCACCTTGGATGAAGTGATCAATATCGCCGAGGGCAACCCGCAGCAAAAACCCGGGCTGTACATCGAAACCAAGGAGCCGAAGCTGTTCCCCGGCATCGAGCGCGACCTGAAGGACAAACTGCAGGACCGCGGTTGGCTGAGCCCGGCCGGGTCGAAACTGGCCAAGCGCGCCACGGGTGTCGGCCAGGGCAAAGGCAAAGTGGTCTTGCAGACCTTTGAAAAGAGCAGTCTCGAACTGCTGCACAAAGAGATGCCGAAGGTGCCAAAGATCCTGTTGTTGTGGGTGGGCGAAGGCAACATCGAGCCCAAGTCCAAGGTGCCTTTTGCCGAGTCCGGCGAAACGGACAAGGCCGCCTATTACGCCAAGCAGGAACCCAAGGACAAGGCTGAATTCGAAAAATGGATTCAGTACGCCAAGGCCCAGGGCGCCATTGGTACTGGGCCATCCGCGGCGTTGACCCATGGCGGCAGCCAGAGTTACGCGGACCTGGTGCAGCCGTGGATGAACCAGTACACCCATGACCAGGGGCTGCTGGTGCATGTCTACACTGTTGATGAGCCGGTGGACTTCAAGAAAGTGATGGATGCCGGCGTGGATGGCATTTTCACCAATCGGGCCAGTGAGTTGCTCAAGTACTTCAAGCGTCCCGAAACAGGCAGTGTGGCGCAACTATTGGAGAAGAACGGTTACTGAAAGTCGGGACCGGATCGATGCAGTCACAGCAAGTTTTCCGAATTAAGGGTGAATTAAGTTGCCACAGATAATCTGAGCCCACTTAAACGAATAACCCTTTAACGACACCAAGGAAAGACCTATGAAAACTTTGACTGCCCTGTTTACCGCTGCCGCCCTGACCCTCACCGCTGGCCTGGCCCAGGCGGATGTTCGCGTCGATCAGATTCCTCAACTGGTCAAGGAAAACAAGATCAAGCCCCTGGAATCGATGAACGCAGAGGCGTTGAGGTTGCACCCGGGCGCCACCATCACCGACACCGACCTGGATAACCACTTCAACGGTTATGAATATGAAGTCGAATTGAAAACCGCCGACGGCAAAGAGTTTGATGTTGATTTCGATGCCACGACCGGCAAAGTCTTGAGCAACAAGCAAGACACTTGATCCATCAGCAAAAAAAGAGCCGCGCAACCTTAGGGTTGCGCGGCTCTTTTGCGTTTATCAATACCTGTCGCGAACGACCGTCAGGCACTCAACCGCGCCGTCACTTCATTCAACTGTCCCGACAAGCCGTGCAAATCCCGACTGGCCGCTTCGGTGCGCTGCACATTGTCCAGGTTAGTGCTGGCGATGCAGGTGATTTCAGTCAGGTTGCGGGAAATGTCTTCGGCCACGGAAGTCTGCTCTTCGGCTGCAGTGGCGATCTGGCGATTCATGTCGCGAATCGCTTCGACAGCCTGAGTGATGCGTTCGAGCATCACACCGGCCTGGGTCACTTGCTCCACACTTTCTTCGCTGCGCGACTGTCCACTCTCAATGGCGTGGGCCGCGTCCACCGCACCCGTTTGTACAGTCTGGATAATCTGGTTGATCTCTATGATCGACGAAGCCGTGCGCTGGGCCAGGCTGCGGACCTCATCGGCGACCACCGCGAAACCGCGCCCCGCCTCACCGGCCCGCGCGGCTTCGATGGCAGCATTGAGGGCCAGCAGGTTGGTCTGTTCGGCGATCCCGCGAATCACCTCCAACACCTTGCCGATACGCCCGCTGTCGGTTTCCAACTGACGGATGACCGTGGCCGTGTTGGCGATCTCGCCGCGCATCCGGGTGATGGTGTGGATGGTCCCCTGCATGACCTTCCCGCCCTGTTGCGCCGATTGATCGGCGTCATCGGCCGCCTGCGCCGCGTCGGCGGCATGACGGGCCACTTCCTGGGCCGTGGCGGACATTTCGTTCATCGCCGTCGCCACCTGATCGGTGCGTTCGAATTGCTCGCTGGTGCCCTGGCTCATCAGGCTGGCGATGGCATTGAGCTCACCGCTGGCACTGTCCAGTTCCGTGGCACTGCGTTGCAGGCGGGTAAAGGTTTCGGCAAGGAAATCACGCAACGTGTTGGCCGCTACCGCCAGGTTGCCCAGCTCGTCCTGACGATTGCTCGTCACACGCTCGGCGAAACGCCCATGGCTGAGTCGGGTCACATAGTCGATCAGGTTACGGATCGGTTGAACCAGGTTGCGATTGACCAGCCACAGGCTGAACAACCCGATAAGCACGCCCGACACCAACATGATCACCGTGCCCAGCATGATCGTGCGATCGGCACCGGCACTGATCAGCGTCGATTGCTCGATGGCCAGCTTGCGCAGCTCCACCACCAGCGCGCTCATTTGCTCACTGGCCGCACGGTCCACGCCCTTGACCGCCGCATCGCCCGCCGCCGCATCGCCACCGGAGGCGACAAATGCGTCACGACCCTTTTGGTAGGCGGCACCCAACTGACGATGCTCATCGCGCAGGGCCACGATGCGGGTCTTGATTGGCGCCGGCACACCTTCACGCCCGCTCAATTGGCCAAGGATGTCTTGGACATCACGCTGACGTTCCTCGAACTGCTTCCAGTATTTATCCAGGTCCGCCGGCTGTTTGCCGCGCAGCAGGACGTTTTTCCACTCCTGCACCTGCACCTTGAACTGCAGGTTGGCCTCGTCGATCAATTGCGAGGCACGCAACGGTCCATCGATCAGGTTGCGATAGTTCTGGACACCATTGGAAAGGAAATGAAAGGACGCCAGGGCGATCAGCAACATCGCCAGCAGGCTGCCGCTCAACAGGGCGAGAATCTGGGCTCGAAGGGATTTTTGTAGAATCATGGGAGCAATCTCTAAGCAAGGAGAACAGGAACGACGTCCCGACCTCCATGTCCGCAACACACCGCGTCGCCCCCCCCAATACGGGGGGATATGCACTAACCATCGGCCTGCCTGGGACATTCTTGAACCTTGCCGACTGCCGGTAACGCCCGGATTGACGGCGCGGATAGAGCTGTCACAAAACCATCAAGAAAGCTTGCGAAGATGGCGTTCAAGTGAACCTGTAGCCGCCACAGGCACTTCCCGCCAGCGAGACTTCATGAACCACAGCATCGATCAAAGCCACCGTGATCCGGACCTGTTCGGCCTGCTTTACGGGTTTCGTTTCCGCCCCGGCGAACGCGGGCAGGAGATTGATTCGGCCCAGGCCTTACGGAGCCTGCAACACCCGCAAGACTCGGATGAATTCCTCTGGCTGCACTTGAACCTGGCCCACGCTGCGTGCGAGCGCTGGATGAAAGGTCACCTGGCCCTGCCCCAGGAGTTTTTCGAAGCCTTGCACGAAGGTTCGCGCTCGACCCGCATCGAGCATGTCGACTCGGCGTTGCTGGCCGTGGTGAACGATGTCGTGTTCAACCTCAGCAACATGGTGTCCTCGGATGTCTCCACACTGTGGGTTTGCGTGCACAGTCGATTGATCGTCAGCGCGCGGCTGCAACCCCTGCACTCGGTCGACAAGCTGCGCTCGTCGGTGAAGGCCGGCGAGTGCTTTCGCTCGCCAGTGGAATTACTCGTGCACTTGCTCCGCGACCAGGGCGAAGTGCTGACCCAGATCGTGCGCAAGACCAGCCTGAGCGTCGACCAGGTCGAAGATCAGTTGCTGTCATCGCGCCTGTCCACCAATCGCGCCGAGCTGGGCAGCAACCGCCGGGTGCTGGTGCGCTTGCAGCGCTTGCTGGCCCTGGAGCCGGGTTCATTGCTACGTCTGCTCAACCGCCCGCCGCAATGGTTGCAGAAAGAAGACGTCAAGGAACTGCGCAAATCCACCGAGGAGTTCGCCCTGATCATCAACGACCTCACCGCGTTGAGTGAACGGATCAAGCTGCTCCAGGAAGAAATCGCCGCCAACCTCAACGAACAAAGCAACCGCACCTTGTTCACCCTGACGGTGGTCACGGTATTGGCGTTGCCCATCAACATCATTGCCGGTTTCTTTGGCATGAACGTCGGTGGCGTGCCGCTTGCCGGCGATCCCGAAGGCTTCTGGATCCTGGTGGCGCTGGTCGCAACCTTCACGCTGATTGCCGGCCGCTGGGCATTTCGCAAGCGACGTGACTATTGAACATGACGTGTCTAGACAATCCCTTTTGTCGGCCCGACGGGATTTAAAAGTCTTTTTGTCATTTCTCCTGCTGTATCCTGCCCAGGCTTTGTAAAAGCGCGGATCTACCAGATCTATCCACAGACTTTGCGAGGAGCGCGATATGCACGAGATCCCTAATCTCCCCTTCCCAAGCCTGCACGACACTGAGCAGACGACCACGCTACAAGCCGGGGGGCAAGCAGACGCCCAGCAACCCGAGCCCAAAGAAGCCACTGAACGCCGCCAGGCCGACAGCGAAGACTGATTGACCCGCACCACCAGACCGTGTGGAAAGCGCTAAGATGCGCTTTCCACACTGCCTGAATCCCGAGCCCTCCATGACCGATGACACCCCTCCATTCAGCGAAGCCCAGGCCAGCGTGCTGATCGGCACTGCCGAAAAAATGGTCGAGATCTGGACCCGCCTTCCTGCCGAGAAACAAGCAGCCCTGCTGGCGCGCTTTGGCAGCGAAGAAAACGCCATCGCCGCACTGGTGACCACACGCCTGGTCAGCGGTGAGAACGGCAGCTGAACCACCATTGGGCAAATAGTTTTACTTTTCCCCGCCCTGACCCCACGGTCGCCGTTATCATAAGCAGCCTACCTATCCTGCTGCTCCGTGGACCTTTACCCCATGTCAGATTCCCAGCGCCCCCTGGCGGTCACGCTGCAAGTCGTTTCCATCGTCCTGTTCACATTCATCGGCTACCTGAATATCGGCATTCCGCTTGCCGTGCTACCCGGGTTCGTCCACGGCGAACTGGGCTTCGGCGCGGTGATCGCCGGGTTGGTGATCAGCGTGCAATACCTGGCTACCTTGCTCAGTCGTCCTTACGCCGGGCGAATCATCGATAACCTGGGGAGCAAGCGTGCGGTGATGTTCGGCCTCGCCGGCTGCGGGCTGAGCGGCGTGTTCATGCTGGTGTCGGCCTGGACGCCCCACCTGCCAACGTTCAGCCTGATCAGCCTGCTGATCGGTCGCCTGGTGCTCGGTAGCGCGGAAAGCCTGGTGGGCTCCGGTTCGATTGGCTGGGGCATCGGCCGGGTCGGCGCGGCGAATACCGCCAAGGTGATTTCCTGGAACGGTATCGCCAGTTACGGCGCGCTGGCGATTGGCGCACCGCTGGGGGTGTGGCTGGTCAATGCGCTGGGACTGTGGAGCATGGGCGTAAGCATTATCCTGCTCGGTTTGCTGGGGTTGGCATTGGCCTGGCGCAAAACCGCCGCGCCCATCGTCACGGGCGAACGCCTGCCGTTCATGCACGTGCTGGGACGTGTGCTGCCACACGGCTGCGGCCTGGCCCTGGGTTCCATCGGGTTTGGCACCATCGCGACCTTCATCACCCTGTACTACGCCACGCAGCACTGGGACAACGCCGTGCTGTGCCTGAGCCTGTTCGGCGCCAGCTTCATCGGCGCGCGCCTGCTGTTCGGCAACCTGATCAACCGTCTGGGCGGCTTTCGCGTGGCGATTGCCTGCCTGTCGGTGGAAACCCTGGGCCTGTTGCTGTTGTGGCTCGCCCCGGATGCCCACTGGGCACTGGCGGGCGCGGCGTTGAGCGGTTTCGGCTTTTCCCTGGTGTTTCCGGCGCTGGGCGTGGAAGCGGTCAACCTGGTGCCGGCCTCCAGCCGCGGGGCGGCGGTGGGCGCTTATTCACTGTTCATTGATTTGTCGCTGGGGATCACCGGACCACTGGCCGGTGCGATTGCCGCCGGCTTCGGCTTTGCCTCGATCTTTCTATTCGCCGCACTGGCGGCCCTGGGCGGGTTGGCATTGAGCGTCTACCTGTACCGACAGGCGCCAAGGCATCGCCAGGAACGGGAGAAAGGCTAGAAGTCCACCTTGCCGCGCCCGGCCTTGATCGAGCCGCGCTTGGTCTTGGATTCCAGGCGACGCTTTTTCGAACCCAGGGTCGGCTTGGTCGGACGGCGCTTCTTTTCGACCTTGGTGGCGCTGAGGATCAGTTCGGTCAGACGCTCCAGGGCATCGGCGCGGTTCTGTTCCTGCGTGCGGTACTGCTGGGCCTTGATGATCAATACACCGTCGCTGGTAATGCGACTGTCGCGCAGGGCCAGCAGCCGCTCCTTGTAGAACTCGGGCAGCGACGAGGCCGGAATGTCGAAGCGCAAATGCACGGCGCTGGAGACCTTGTTGACGTTCTGCCCCCCTGCCCCTTGGGCGCGGATGGCCGTCAGCTCGATCTCGGCGTCCGGGATGTGCACGGTGTTGGAAATGACCAGCATGGAAAGTGTCCGGTATCAGGACCCACAGGATACCCGAAACAGCCGGAATGAAGATTGCGAGAGCCTGACCTGTGGAACTGGTCTGTGGGATTGGTCTGTGGGATTGGTCTGTGGAACTGGTCTGTGGGATTGGTCTGTGGGAGCAAGGCTTGCCCGCGATGGCATCGCCTCGGTCCATCAGCTGCACCGAGGTGACTGCATCGCGGGCAAGCCTTGCTCCCACAGACCTTGTTCCCAGAGTTCTTGCTTCCACAGGATTTGTGTCTTGCCTGAAACGACAAACCCGGCACTTGGCCGGGTTTGTTGTATTTCAGGATTGCTTACTTGGCAGCAGCCGCCACAGCCATTTCATGCCGGGCACTGCGCTTGTTCTTGATCACGTAGCACACCCACATGAACACCACCCACACCGGAATCGCATAGACCGATACCTGGATGCCGGGAATCAACAACATCACGCCCAGGATGAACACCACGAACGCCAGGCAGATGTAGTTGCCATACGGGTACCACAGCGCCTTGAACAGCGGCGTCTGGCGGGTCTGGTTCATGTGCTGGCGGAACTTGAAGTGCGAGTAGCTGATCATCGCCCAATTGATCACCAGGGTCGCGACCACCAGCGACATCAGCAGCTCCAGCGCATGCTGCGGGATCAGGTAGTTCAGCAACACCGCCACCAACGTTACGGCAGCCGAAGCAAGAATCGAACGCACCGGCACGCCGCGCTTGTCGATCTTGGACAAGGCCTTGGGCGCATCGCCCTGCTCGGCCATGCCCAGCAACATGCGGCTGTTGCAATAGGTGCCGCTGTTGTACACCGACAGCGCGGCGGTCAGCACCACGAAGTTGAGGATATGCGCGGCGGTGTTGCTGCCCAGCATCGAGAACACCTGCACGAACGGGCTGCCGCTGTAGGCATCGCCGGACGCGTTGAGCGTGGTCAGCAGGCTGTCCCAAGGGGTCAGGGACAACAGCACCACGAGCGCGCCGATGTAGAAAATCAGGATTCGGTAGATCACCTGGTTGATGGCCTTGGGGATCACGGTTTTCGGTTTGTCGGCCTCGGCTGCGGTGAAACCGAGCATTTCCAGGCCACCAAAGGAGAACATGATGATCGCCATGGCCATCACCAGCCCGCTGACGCCGTTGGGGAAAAACCCGCCGTGGGACCACAGGTTGGTCACCGACGCTTGCGGCCCGCCATGGCCGCTGACCAGCAAATAGCTGCCCAGGGCAATCATGCCGACAATCGCCACGACCTTGATGATCGCGAACCAGAACTCGGCCTCGCCGAAGACTTTGACGTTGGCCAGGTTGATGACGTTGATCAGGATGAAAAACGCCGCCGCCGAGACCCAGGTCGGAATGTCCGGGGCCCAGTAATGGATGTACTTGCCGACTGCAGTCAGCTCGGACATGCCCACCAGGATGTAGAGAATCCAGCAATTCCAACCCGACAGGAACCCGGCGAAACCGCCCCAGTACTTATGGGCAAAGTGGCTGAAGGAACCGGCCACCGGCTCTTCGACGATCATTTCACCCAGCTGGCGCATGATCATGAAGGCGATGAAGCCGCAGATGGCGTAGCCAAGGATCATCGACGGGCCGGCTGATTTCAGCACCCCCGCCGAGCCGAGGAACAGGCCGGTGCCGATCGCGCCACCGAGGGCGATCAGTTGAATGTGGCGATTTTTCAGGCCGCGTTTCAGCTCGCCCGAATGCGTATTTTCTACAACGGTCATGCGTCACCTATTTGTTTTTATCTGTGACGAAATCGAACCCGACACGCTTATGACGTGGCGGAGTGAACAAGGCGGATAACCTTGAAAATGCGTGGGTACGCTAAGGGTCACAGTAAAACGCCGCGCATTGTACACTGCGGCCCTCCTGCTGCCAGACACCACCGGATCAGCGTCTTACCCCGCACTTCAGGTATGGCGCGCATCTGACCCTTCCCCATGGCCTGAAACAAGCGCTGCGAAGTATCAGAAAACTCGTCAAACCGGGGCCCTCGGCAGCTTTTTCTTACAACCATCCGAAACGCCGATAGAGGCCCGTTCACAAGGCAAAAATCGTCAGCATTCCTTTACGGTGCGTAACGCAAACTTTCCAAGCAGGAAGTTTCCGTGGGCTGACTGCAAATTGACGGTAGGTAGCTACCTATTTAAAAAACCACCCAGGCGGCTGTTTTTGAATGACTAATGCCGTCGCTGAAAATGGAACAAAAAGTTCAAACAAAAAAAATAAATTATTTTTTTGCAATCCAAAAATCCCTCGACTAGGTTTTCAGCGACTTGCCCAGGCATCGTGCCGACAAGTTCTGCGGTGCCGTTGCCGGCCTGTTTCCATTCGCCGAATCGAGCCGCTTATTTCCGTAAAAGTCATCTAGGAGATTCACTATGCAAGCACTGGACAAAGACTTGGAAACCGAACTGCAACTGGACGAATGGTTTGAAGCCCCAACCCATGAAGCCGCCGTTGAAATGATGCAGGCCGATGCCGTCGTTCCATTCGGCACGGCGATGTGGCCTCTGTAGGGTAGGCACCGCCCGGCGGAGTCGATCCGGCAGGTCGACTCCGCCACTTTTGCCGGTTGTCAGGGACGTTTAATGAACTTGTCAGGGAAGAATAAGCATGGACACACAACGAGCCATCTCACATTTCCTTTACTACCTCGAACACCATCCCGCCCTGGCCGGCATCCAGCCCGCCAAGGTGTTGCTCGGCCATACCGCTGACTACGAAGCGCTGACCGGCGCCATCGCCGAACAGGCCGGCAGCGGCTCGCCCTTCCGGTTCAGTGCCATGCGCCTGGACCTTGAACCCACGGAGCGCCTGTCCAAGGCCATTGCCGACAGCGATCTGTATATTTTTTTCTACGACTCCTCCACCCTGCCCAGCCCTCGCCCCGACGGCCCGGACTTTGTACGCGCACTGCAAGGCGTGATGGCCGACAACTGGAAGAAATCGCTGCTGTTCAAGGACTACGGCGACTATTTCTACGACACTTTCAGCGTGATTCCCCAGCGTATCGCCGGGCTCAACAGTCACCTGATCCGGCGCATGTCCCAGGCGACGACCCTGAGTTTCCAGGATGACCACGGTTCGTATTTCGACACCGCCTTGGGCAGTGTGAAGAAATGGACCGACATCAACGGCCTCGGCAACTACGACCTGGCCCCCGGCGAAATCGCCACCCACAGTGACACCATCAATGGCCGAGTGAATTTCGTCGGCACCTTCCTGAGCACCATCCCGTTCGCGCGCAAATACGGCGTACTGCAATCGCCGCTGGAGCTGTGGATCGAAGACTCCACCATCCAGAAAATCGCCACCGACGTGCCGGGCCTGGAGCACGACTTCAACAAATACCTGGACGCCAACCCGTCCAACCGCCGTATCGAGGAACTGGGGATTGGCACCAACGAAGGGGTCAAGAGCCTGTATGCCCGCAATGCAGGGTTCGAGGAGCGCCACTGCGGCCTGCACCTGGGGCTCGGCGGCGGGGCCAAGGGCAGCCATCACCTGGATCTGATTTTCGAGAAGGGGATGTTGGCGCTGGACAAGGAACCGATGTTTGATGGGCGTTTTGTGCTTTAGGGGCAGCTTCAAGTTGCGAGCTTCAAGCGGCAAGAAAGAGCGGGATAACCTTTCGATAGCGGTGTGATTGCTGGCCTCTTCGCGAGCAGGCTCGCTCCCACAGTGGGATAGCGTCGGACGCACGTCTTTCATTCACTGAAGATCAACTGTGGGAGCGAGCCTGCTCGCGATGGCGGACTCAAAGGCACTGCATCACTAAAGCCAGACAAAAAAACGCCAACCCAACGGTTGGCGTTTTTTCTTACAGCTTGCAGCTAGAAGCTCACAGCTGCCTCACTCCGGCTTACGACGCCCAAACCCCGGACGCTGTCCCGAACCTGCCGGTGCACCACGGCGTTTACCCGATGGCGCATCGCGGTCGGCCAGGACGATACCCGGGCGCTTTTTCGGCGCGGGCTTGGCCGGACGCTTGGTGTCGGCCGGACGATCGGCGACTGGCGTACCGCGACCAGCCGGAGCACCGCGCCCTTCACCACGTTCAGTCCGACCGTTGGCCGGGCGCGGCGTGCGTGGACCACGTTCACCGTCCTGACGAGGGGCAGGCTTGCGGGCCGGGCGTTCGCCTTCGATCTGCGGCTCGCGCGAAGGACGCGGACCGGTCGGTGCGCCTTCGGCAGCCGGACGCAGCGTACGCACGCGCTCGGTCTTGCCCATCGGGCGCGAGGATTTACGCTGCATCCGCTCCAGCTTGTCCTTGCTCTTGGCAGTCATCTGCGGCATGGCCACCGGCTTGAGGCCCACTTCGGCTGCCAGGATGTCGACTTCGTACTGGCTCATTTCGCGCCAGCGGCCCATCGGCAGGTCGGAATTGAGGAACACCGGACCGAAGCGCACGCGCTTGAGGCGGCTGACCACCAGCCCCTGGGATTCCCACAGGCGACGTACTTCACGGTTACGACCTTCCATCACCACGCAGTGGTACCAGTGGTTGAAGCCTTCACCGCCGGGCGCTTGCTTGATGTCGGTGAAACGCGCCGGGCCGTCTTCCAGCACAACGCCGGCCTTGAGGCGCTCGATCATCTCGTCGTCGACTTCGCCACGCACACGCACGGCGTATTCGCGATCCATTTCGTAGGACGGGTGCATCAAACGGTTGGCCAGTTCACCGTCGGTGGTGAACATCAGCAAACCAGTGGTGTTGATGTCCAGGCGACCGATGTTGATCCAGCGACCTTCTTTCGGACGCGGCATCTTGTCGAACACCGTCGGACGGCCTTCCGGGTCGTCACGGGTGCAGATTTCGCCGTCGGGCTTGTTGTACATGATCACGCGGCGCACCGTTTCGGCGGCCTCTTCGCGCTTGATCACCTTGCCATCGATGGTGATGGCGTCGTGCATGTCGACACGCAGGCCCAAGGTGGCATCTTTGCCATTGACCTTGATCCGGCCCTGGGTGATCCAGGCTTCCACGTCGCGGCGCGAACCGACGCCGATACGGGCGAGGACTTTTTGCAGCTTCTCGCCTGCTGGGCCGATTTCCTGGCTGTCGTTCTGGTCTTGGTCTTTCATTCTGGGCACCTCCCGGTGTGGTCGAGCCAGGCTTGGCCTGACGCTTTGAAAACGGGTCTTCGACGAAGGGATCGCCAAAGGGTCGCGAATCATACGCTCGTTGAGGCGATTGCGCATCAGAGACTAGCTGATCGCCGCTCGCCCGGCGCTTTTTCCGCCGACCGGTGGCGCCCGGTTTGGTGGAACTCATGACGCACCGCACGACTTAATGAGGCTCCCACAGGGGACGGCGGTGGATCAGTCAGTGTTTGCAAACCAGTTGGATCAGTCGTCGAACTGGCGCCGTTCGTTCTCGATCGCTTCGGCCAAGGCCCGGGCTTCGGCTTCTTCGTCGCTCAGTTCCGGCTCGGGTTCGCGTGGTTCAAGGGCGGCGACGGCGGCCAGCAGTTTTTCCCGGGCTTGCGCAACGCCGAGGATGTCTTCTTCCGGCTCGGGCTCGGGCTCTGGCTCTGGTTCCGACTCGCTGTCAGGCTCCAGCAACTCATCCGTCTCACCCTCAGGCCCCGGCCCCTCACGCAGCAGGTCGTCGAAATCGGTCTTCAAGCCCTCCTCCATGGTGTCCAGCTCCAGCAACAACGAGTGGAAACTGGTCTCTTCCTTTGGTTCCTCAGGCTCGGCACTGGCATCGGCCAATTCCTGCAGGCCCTGGGGCACCGGGGCGTCGTCGAACTCCAGCATCGGTTCGGGTTCCAGCTCCCGCAGCTCGGCCAACGGCGGCAAATCATCGAGGTTCTTCAGGTTGAAGTGATCAAGAAAGGCCTTGGTGGTGGCGAACATCGCCGGTTTGCCCGGCACATCGCGATAGCCGACGACGCGGATCCACTCGCGCTCCAGCAGCGTCTTGACGATATGGCTGTTGACCGCCACGCCGCGCACATCTTCGATCTCGCCGCGGGTGATCGGTTGGCGGTAGGCAATCAACGCCATGGTTTCGAGCATGGCGCGGGAGTAGCGCTGCGGCCGCTCCTCCCACAGGCGCCCGACCCATGGCGCGAACTTCTCGCGGATCTGCAGGCGATAACCAGACGCCACTTCCTTGAGCTCGAAGGCCCGCCCCTCGCAGGATTTGCCCAACAGCGTCAGGGCTTTCTTGAATACGGCCGGCTCGGGTCGCTCGCCTTCTTCGAAGAGTTCGAACAGGCGCTCCATCGATTGCGGCTTTCCCGAGGCCAACAGGAAAGCTTCAAGCAAGGGGGCCAGCTCGCGGGGTTCAGTCAGATTCATTGATTTGCTCGTTATTCGGCTCGTGCCCGCACGTGGATCGCTGCGAACGGCTCATTCTGCACCAGCTCGACCAAGGATTCCTTGACCAATTCCAGGACCGCCATAAACGTCACGACGACCCCCAAGCGCCCCTCCTCGGCGGTGAACAGCTCGACGAACGGCACGAAGCCGCCGCCCTTGAGCCGCTCCAGCACATCGCTCATGCGCTCGCGGGTGGACAGCGCTTCGCGGCTGACCTGGTGACTTTCAAACATATCGCCCCGGCGCAGGACCTCGGCCATGGACATCAGCAACTCTTCCAGGCTCACATCCGGCAGCAACTTGCGCGCCCGCGCCTCGGGGGCATCGAGCTTGGGCACCACCACATCGCGCCCGACCCGGTTCAAGCCATCGAGGCCTTCGGCTGCGGCCTTGAAGCGCTCGTACTCCTGCAACCGGCGGATCAGTTCGGCCCGCGGGTCGTCTTCTTCCGCTTCGACCTCTGCCGAGCGCGGCAGCAGCATCCGCGACTTGATCTCGGCGAGCATGGCCGCCATCACCAGGTACTCGGCCGCCAGTTCCAGGCGCACTGACTGCATCAACTCGACGTAGCCCATGTACTGGCGGGTGATTTCCGCCACCGGGATGTCGAGGATGTTGATGTTCTGTTTGCGGATCAGGTACAGCAGCAGGTCAAGCGGGCCCTCGAAGGCTTCGAGGAACACTTCCAGCGCATCCGGCGGAATGTACAGGTCCAGGGGCATTTCCATGACCGCCTGGCCATAGACCATGGCGAACGGCAGCTCCTGCTGCGCGCCGGCCTGGCTGTCTGTACGGTCCACGGCGGTTTCCACGGCGGACATTCAGGCCTCGACCATGAACGGCGTCGGATCGCCACAACCGACGCGCACCACCTGGGGCTCGCCATCGGCCAGGTTGATCACCGTGGACGCCGACATGCCGCCGAAACCGCCGTCGATGATCAGGTCCACCTGATGCTCGAGGATCTGGCGCATTTCATAGGGATCGGTCAACGGCTCGGTCTCGCCGGGCATGATCAGCGTCACGCTCATCAGCGGCTCACCCAGTTCCGCCAGCAGCGCCAGGGCAATGGGATGGCTCGGCACCCGCAGGCCGATGGTGCGCTTTTTCGGGTGCAGCAACAGCCGCGGGACTTCCCGCGTGGCATTGAGAATGAAGGTGTACGGCCCCGGCAAATGCGCCTTGAGCAGGCGGAAGGTGCCGGTGTCGATCTTGGCGAACAGGCCCAACTGCGACAGGTCGCTGCAGATGAGCGCGAAGTTGTGCTTGTCGTCCAGTTGACGCAGGCGTCTTACCCGCTCCACGGCATTCTTGTCGCCGATCTGGCAACCGATGGCGTAGGACGAATCAGTGGGATAGACCACCACGCCACCGCCACGAATAATTTCCACGGCCTGTTTGATCAGGCGCGCTTGCGGGTTTTCCGGATGAATCTGGAAAAATTGACTCACGTGTTCTACCTGTTCAGACGGCGGCGGTAACGGGATCATGTTTGAATCTACACCATAGTGGTGGCAGATCTTCCGGCAACGGGCGGTATTCGCCAATCTCGGACCAGCCCCCAGGGCCATGGAAATCACTGCCGGCGGTGACCAGCAGGCCGAACTCACGGGCCAGGATCGCCAGGCTGCCGACCTGCTCGGCAGGCTGATGGCCGTTGACCACCTCAATGGCATGGCCCCCTGCTTGAATATAGTCGGCGACCAGGCGGCGGCGCTTGCTGCGAGTGAAATCATAGTGCCATGGATGTGCCAGGCTGACCCAGGCGCCAGCGGCCCGCAGGGTCTCGACGGTTTCTTCCAGCGTCGGCCAGTGCTGCTTGACGTCCCCCAGCTTGCCGGCCCCCAGCCATTTGCGAAACGCTTCGGCGCGGTCCTTGACGAACCCTTCGCGCACCATCCAGTCGGCAAAGTGTGGCCGGGCCGGTGCGTTACCGCTGTCGCCCAGCGCCTGCTGGATCTGCCGGGCGCCGTCCAGCGCACCGGGCATGCCCTTGAGGGCCAGCTTGCGGCTGATCTCCTCGGAACGCAGCCAGCGACCGTCGCGCAGCTGTGCGATGGCCTGGACCAACGCGGGCGCATTCACATCGAAACCATAGCCCAGCACGTGGATGGTTGCCCCGCCCCAGGTACACGACAATTCGACCCCATTGACCAGCTGCATGCCCAGCGCCGTGGCGGCGCTGCGGGCCTCGTCGAGGCCTTCGAGGGTGTCGTGATCGGTCAGGGCCAGGACTCGCACGCCGTGCTCGAACGCCCGCGCCACCAGAACCGCAGGCGCCAGGGCGCCATCGGAGGCCGTGCTATGGCAGTGCAAATCAACATTCACGAGAGTTTGTTACCTCAAATCAGCTGGCCCTATCGCGGCCAAGGATGTTTGTTATTATGCCGCCACATCCTGCTTCTGGCTGCCACTGTGAAACAATTCATCGACTTCATCCCGCTCCTGCTGTTTTTCATCGTCTACAAACTTGATCCCCGGGCCGTCGACTTCGCCGGTCACTCCTTGACTGTAGGCGGTATTTACAGCGCCACTGCAGTGCTGATCATCAGCTCCCTGGTGGTTTACGGCGCACTGTTCGTGTCCCAGCGCAAGCTGGAGAAGAGCCAGTGGCTGACCCTGATCGCCTGCCTCGTGTTCGGCAGCCTGACCCTGGCGTTCCACAGCGAAACCTTCCTCAAGTGGAAGGCCCCGGTGGTCAACTGGCTGTTCGCCCTGGCCTTCATCGGCAGCCACTTCATCGGTGACCGCTTGCTGATCAAGCGCATCATGGGCCATGCCATCAACCTGCCGGAACTGATCTGGACCCGGTTGAACATCGCCTGGATCGCGTTCTTCCTGTTCTGCGGCGCCGCCAACCTGTTCGTTGCGTTCACGTTCCAGGAGTACTGGGTCGACTTCAAGGTCTTCGGTAGCCTGGGCATGACGCTGTTGTTCCTGATTGGCCAGGGTATCTACCTGTCCCGTCATCTGCATGATGCCGACCCCACCACGCCAAAAACCGAGGACTGACATGCTCTACGCAATCATTGCTACCGACGTCGCCAACTCCCTGGAAAAACGCCAGGCCGCTCGTCCCGCGCACCTGGAGCGCCTGCAAAAACTCCAGGACGAAGGCCGCGTAGTGCTGGCCGGCCCGCATCCGGCGGTGGACAGCAATGACCCGGGCGCCGCAGGTTTCAGCGGCAGCCTGATGGTGGTCGAATTCGACTCCCTGTCCGCTGCGCAGCAATGGGCCGAGGCCGACCCGTTCGTTGCGGCCGGCGTCTATGCCAATGTCGTGGTCAAGCCATTCAAGCAAGTCATGCCGTAAACGCCCCTGGCGCGATGAGCCTTCACGGCTCATTGCCCCCAGTTGCTCATCTTTCTCATTTGCCTGCCGACAACCTGTCTAATCTCGATTGGAATTCAGGAGTTGCAATGCGCAAAGGTCCGTTGTGCCTGTTATTGGTCACGTTGGCGATCGGGGCACCCGCCCATGGCGAGGAGAGCACCGAGGGCAGTCATTCGACGCCTTTGTCCCTGAGTGCCGGCGGCCAGATCGCCGAACTGCAGCAACGCTTGAAAGACAGCGAACGCCAGCGCGAAGAACTGAGCAAGCAATTGCACAGCGCCGACAACGAACGCGAGAGCGCATTGCTGGGCCGGTTGCGTCAGGAGAACCAGCGCCTGAAGCTGCAACTCAAGGAAGCCCAGGCCAGCCCCCTGCCACGCCTGTTGACCGATCAACAGCAATGGTTTGTCATCGGTGCCGGGGTAGCGCTATTGGCCCTGCTCTGCGGTATCTTTGCCAGCGGTGGACGTAGACAACGTCGGCAATGGCTAAATTGAGTGAGTCATGAGCGAGCTGTTACTGATAGACGATGACCAGGAGCTATGTGAGCTCCTCGTAAGCTGGTTGAGCCAGGAAGGTTTTCAGGTCCGGGCCTGTCACGATGGCCAAAGTGCCCGCAAGGCCCTGGCCGAAACCGCCCCGGCAGCCGTGGTACTGGACGTGATGCTGCCCGACGGCAGTGGCCTGGAACTGCTCAAGCAATTGCGCAACGATCACCCGGAGTTGCCGGTGCTGATGCTGTCGGCCCGGGGTGAACCGCTGGATCGTATCCTCGGCCTGGAACTGGGCGCCGATGACTACCTGGCCAAGCCCTGCGACCCACGTGAACTGACCGCCCGCCTGCGCGCCGTGCTGCGCCGCAGCCACCCGACAGCCGTGTCCAGCCAGATCGAACTGGGTGACCTGACTTTCAGCCCGGTGCGCGGCGTGGTCAGCATCGATGAACAGGAACAGACCCTCACCGTTTCCGAAAGCCGCCTGCTCGAAGCGTTGCTCAAGCAGCCGGGCGAGCCGCTGGACAAGCAGGAACTGGCGCAGATCGCCCTGGGCCGCAAGCTGACCCTGTACGACCGCAGCCTCGACATGCACGTGAGCAACCTGCGCAAGAAAATCGGCCCCCACCCCGACGGCCGCCCGCGCATCGTGGCGCTGCGTAGCCGTGGTTACTACTACTGCCTCTAAGCACTGCGCCGCTGGGCTGTGGGAGCAAAGCTTGCTCGCGATGCAGGCGTCTCGGTTCCTCAGAGACCGCGTTATCTTCATCGCGGGCAAGCCTTGCTCCCACAGGGCTTTGTGTCCGGCCCTGCAGATTTGTCAGGTCCGCACCAAACCGTCTTTACCCAAGCTTTACCCACCCCTGACCGCCGCTGACCTTGATCTCCGTAATCTGCACTCATCCGGAACTGACCGGGAATGAGACAAGGAGACACACCATGCGCAAGACCCTTATCGCTCTGATGTTCGCTGCCGCCCTGCCGACCGTCGCCATGGCCATGCCCGAAGGCGCCGGCCCGATGGGCCCCATGGACGGCCCACGCCACGGCGGCCAGATGCACGACAAAGGCCCGTACAGCCAACTGGACCTGAGCCGCGAACAGCGCCAGCAGATTCGCCGGATCATGGGCGAACAGCGCCACGAACAACGCGAACTGGTAGACAAGTACCTGGCCAAGCTGTCGCCAGCCGACCAGAAAGCCATGCAGGACGAAATGGAGGCCCGGCATCAGAAGGTCGATGCCCAGATCCGCGGGCTGTTGAAGCCTGAGCAGCAGAAAGAGTTCGACGCGATCCAGAAAAAACAGGCCGAGCGTCGCGCCGAGTGGGCTGAGTTCAAGGCCTGGAAAGCGCAACAGCCGCAAAAAGCGCAATAATGCACTGAAGCCCCCAGCCCAACGGCAAGTCGCCGTTGGGCTTTCTTTGTTTTCGAGGATTTACCGTGCGTTCATTGTTCTGGCGCATCCTGGCCAGTTTCTGGCTGGCCATCGCCCTGGTTGCAGGGCTTTCGATCCTGATGGGTCACATGCTCAATCAGGACGCCTGGATCCTCAGCCGCCACCCGGGTCTCAATACCCTGCCCGAAGAGTGGACGCAAACCTACGAAAGCCAGGGCGAGGACGCCGCCCAGGATATCCTGCAACAGCGCAAGCGCCAGTATCACATCGACGTCCAGGTGTTCAACGAAAGCGGCGACCCGGTGGTGCGCGGCACCTTCCCCCATCGCGCCGCGGCCTTCGAAGCTCGGCAGAACAACAACGAGCGACGCCTGCCCTGGCGGCGACTGACCGACGAATTCACCAGCGCCAAAACCGGTGACACGTACCTGTTCATTTACCGCATCCCCCATCCCGAACTGGACGCCTGGCACCGCGACAGCCTGCTCTGGCCCCTCAGTGCGCTGGGGATCGCGCTGGTGGTGCTGACGTTGTTCAGCCTGTTGGTGACGCTTTCCATCACTCGCCCGCTGAGTCGCCTGCGCGGCGCGGTGCATGACCTGGGCCAGGCCGCCTATCAGCAGAACAGCCTCGCCAAGCTGGCCAACCGACGGGATGAGTTCGGCGTACTGGCCACTGACTTCAACCGCATGGGCGCGCGCCTGCAAAGCTTGATCACCAGCCAGCGACAACTGCTGCGCGACGTGTCCCACGAACTGCGCTCGCCCCTGGCCCGGCTGCGCATTGCCTTGGCCTTGGCTGAGCGGGCCAGCCCCGAGGAACGTGAAAGGCTCTGGCCACGCCTGACCCGCGAATGCGATCGCCTGGAAGCGCTGATCAGTGAAATCCTGGTGTTGGCCCGGGTCGATGCCGACAACGCCAGCGCCGAAGAGATGGAACTCAACGGCTTGCTGGTCACCCTGCAAAAAGATGCGCAACTGGCCTCACCGGAACAAACCGTGCAGCTCGAAACCGAGGCGGACCTGACCCTCAAGGGCTGGCCGACCATGATCGAGCGAGCGGTGGACAACCTGCTGCGCAACGCCCAGCGCTTCAATCCGGCCGGGCAATCGATCGAGATGCGCGCGGCGCGCCAGGGCGACCGGATCCTGATCAGCGTGCGCGACCATGGGCCTGGGGTGGAGGCCGAACACCTGGGACAATTGGGCGAACCGTTCTACCGCGCCCCCGGCCAGACCGCCGCCGGCCATGGCTTGGGCCTGGCCATCGCACGCCGCGCCGCCGAACGCCATGGCGGCACGCTGGTGCTGGGCAATCATCCTGGCGGCGGGTTCATCGCAACGCTGGAGCTGCCGTTGGTGCCGGGGGCTGTCGTCCAGCCTTGAGGCCGTACACTGTAGGAGCTGCCGAAGGCTGCGATCTTTTGATCTTTTGATCTTTTGATCTTTTGATCTTTTGATCTTTTGATCTTTTGATCTTTCGCTCCAGATTCAATTGTCTGGGACAAGATCGCAGCCTCGTTGCACTCGACAGCTCCTACACAGCTCCTACACAGCTCCTACACGGCTCCTACGCAGCGTCAGAATCATGCAGCCCTCCTTCAAAGCAAACGATAATTCCTCTTATTCAAACTGCCTCGCCCTGTTAGACTTTGCGCCCTCGTTTTCACTCATCTCTCAGGACGCCCGATGCCGTCGTTGCCTCTTCGTTTATGTGCGCTGGTCATGGCCCTCGGCCTGAGCGCCTGCGATGATGCCCCGCGTTTTACCCAGGCCGAACCCGGTGAAGCCCGTTCCGGTGGCGCTGCGACGGTACGCAAGACGGACCAGAACGCCTTTTCCCTGCCCTCGGCCAACCTGTCGCCCTCGCGGCGCGTGGATTTCAGCGTCGGCAACAGTTTCTTCCGCAGCCCCTGGGTGATCGCCCCCTCGACCACCACTGCCCGGGACGGCCTCGGGCCCTTGTTCAACACCAACGCCTGCCAGAACTGCCACGTCAAGGACGGTCGCGGCCACCCGCCAACGCCGGACGCGACCAGCGCAGTATCGATGCTGGTGCGCCTGTCGATTCCCGACACACCGGCCTACGCCAAGGTCATCGAGCAACTGGGAGTGGTGCCGGAACCGGTTTACGGTGGGCAATTGCAGGACATGTCCGTGCCCGGCGTCGCCCCCGAAGGCAAGGTGCGGGTCGATTACACCCCGGTTCCGGTACGTTTCAAGGACGGCACCGTCGTGGAACTGCGCAAGCCGGACCTGCAGATCACCCAACTGGCCTATGGGCCGATGCACCCGGACACGCGTTTTTCCGCCCGCGTCGCCCCGCCGATGATCGGCCTGGGGCTGCTCGAGGCGATCCCCGATGAAGCCATCCTAGCGAACGCCGAAGCCCAGGCCCGGGAGAAAAACGGCATCGCCGGGCGTCCCAACCAGGTCTGGGACGATGCCCAGCAAAAAACCGTCCTGGGACGGTTCGGCTGGAAGGCCGGACAGCCCAACCTCAACCAGCAGAACGTCCACGCGTTCTCCGGCGACATGGGCCTGACCACAAGCCTGCGGCCCTTTGACGACTGCACCGAGACCCAGGTCGACTGCAAGCGCGCACCCAGCGGCAACGGCCCCGATGGCGAACCGGAAGTCAGCGACAACATCCTGCGACTGGTGCTGTTCTATAGCCGCAACCTCGCCGTACCGGCCCGGCGCGAGGTGAATTCACCCCAGGTGCTGGCGGGCAAGAATCTGTTTTTCCAGGCCGGTTGCCAGTCTTGCCACACACCCAAGTACACCACCGCCGCCAACGCCGCCGAACCGGAGTTGGCGAACCAGGTCATCCGCCCTTACACCGACCTGCTGTTGCACGACATGGGCGAAGGCCTGGCGGACAACCGCAGCGAATTCAAGGCCAGCGGCCGTGACTGGCGAACCCCGCCGCTGTGGGGCATCGGCCTGACCGAAGCCGTCAACGGCCACACCCAGTTCCTGCATGACGGCCGGGCCCGCAACCTGCTCGAAGCGGTGCTGTGGCATGGCGGCGAAGCACAAGCGGCGCAGCGCCAGGTTTTAGCGTTCAATGCCGAGCAGCGCGCTGCGTTGCTGGCCTTCCTGAATTCCCTTTAAACGCCTTTTCCAGAAGTGGGAGCACGACATGTTCCGTCCCAAGCTGTTGTTCACCAGCCTCGCCGCCATCGCCCTCGGTGCCTGCTCGCCCCAGGATCCACAAGCAGTCACCTCGGCCGCCATCGCCAAGCAAGTGATCCTGCCGACCTACAGCCGCTGGGTCGATGCCGACCGGCAACTGGCGACCAGTGCCCTGGCGTTCTGCCAAGGCAAGGAAAACCTGGAAACCGCCCGCGCCGATTTCCTCAAGGCGCAAAAAGCCTGGGCCGAGTTGCAACCGCTGCTGATCGGTCCGCTGGCCGAGGGCAACCGCGCCTGGCAGGTGCAGTTCTGGCCGGACAAGAAAAACCTGGTGGGCCGTCAGGTCGAGCAATTGGTCAACAGCGAGCCACAGATCGACGCCGCCGGCCTGGCCAAGTCCAGCGTCGTGGTCCAGGGCCTCTCGGCTTATGAATACCTGCTGTTCGACGCCAAGATCGACATGGCCGACAGTGCGCAAAAAGCCAAGTATTGCCCGCTGCTCACCGCCATCGGCGAACGCCAGAAACAACTGGCCGAAGAGATCCTGTCGGGCTGGAACACCAACGACGGCATGCTCGCCCAGATGAGCAAATTCCCCAACCAGCGCTACGCCGACTCCCACGAGGCCATCGCTGACCTGCTGCGGGTCCAGGTCACCGCCCTGGACACGCTGAAGAAAAAACTCGGCACTCCGATGGGCCGCCAGAGCAAAGGCGTGCCACAGCCGTTCCAGGCCGATGCCTGGCGCAGCCAGTCGTCGTTGCAAGGCCTGGAAGCCAGCCTGAGCGCGGCCAGGACCGTCTGGGCAGGCGTGGACAACAAGGGCCTGCGCGGCCTGTTGCCAAGCGACCAGAAGCCACTGGCCGACAAGATCGATGCCGCCTACGATGCCTCCTTGAAGTTGTTCGCCAGCAGCCAGCGCTCGTTGACCGAAATGCTCAACGATGATGCCGGGCGCCAGCAACTCAACGATTTGTATGACAGCCTCAACGTCGTCCATCGCCTGCACGAAGGCGAACTGGCCAAGGCGCTGGGCATTCAACTGGGCTTCAATGCCAACGACGGTGACTGATCATGTTTCGACGTCAGGTTCTGGCACTGGGCAGCTTGCTGCTCGGCGCCGTCACCCTGGGCGGCTGGACGCTGTTCAAGCAAAAGGACAAGCACCCACTCTTGCTTTCGGCACGGGACGACGGCGACGGCAAGCACTACGCCGTCGGCTATCGACTGGACGGCACCCGGGTGTTCGCCACCCAGGTCGGCCAGCGTTGCCATGACATCATCAATCATCCGACACAGCCGATTGCGCTGTTCGTCGCCCGTCGTCCAGGTACCGAAAGCTACCTGATCGACCTGCGCGACGGGACGCTGCTGCAAACCATCACTTCGTTGCCGAACCGGCATTTCTACGGCCATGCGGTGATCCACAAAAGCGGCGAATGGCTGTATGCCACCGAGAACGACACCACCGACCCGGGACGCGGCCTGTTGGGCGTGTACCGTTTCGAAGGCGAACGACTGGTGCACAGCGGCGAGATGTCCACCCATGGCATCGGGCCGCACCAGGTCTCATGGATGCCCGATGGCGAAACGCTGGTGGTGGCCAATGGCGGCATTCGCACCGAGGCCGAAAGCCGGGTCGAAATGAACCTCGACGCCATGGAGCCGAGCCTGGTGCTGATGCAACGCGATGGCACCCTGCTGAGCAAGGAAACCCTCCCCCAATCGATGAACAGCGTGCGCCACCTGGGCATCGCCAGCGACGGCACCATCGTCTCCGGCCAGCAGTTCATGGGTGCTGCCCACGAGTCCTCGCAACTGCTGGCGATCAAGCGGCCGGGCCAGCCTTTCCAGGCGTTCCCGGTGCCCGAAGAGCAATTGCAGGCCATGGGGCACTACACCGCCAGCGTCGCGGTGCACAGCGACCTGCGCCTGGTGGCCCTGACCGCACCTCGTGGCAACCGCTTCTTCATCTGGGACCTGGACACTGGCGAAGTACGCCTGGATGCGCCGCTGCCGGACTGCGCCGGCGTGGGCGCGGTGGCCGACGGTTTTGTCGTGACGTCGGGCCAAGGGCGTTGCCGCTATTACGATTGCCGGCAGACACAACTGGTTGCAAAACCACTGGATCTGCCGGCAGGGCTCTGGGACAACCATTTGCATCTGGCCTGAGCCAGGGAGCGAAGCACCTCGGTGCCGAGCTCCCTGTTTTTTCAGAAAAATCCCACGCGCCTCCAGCCCGCCAGCATCTGGAATAGCCCGCACACTCAGAGTAATGTGCCCGCCTATCTGTATTTTCTCTCAGCTCTTTTCCAAGGAAGTGGAACATGCTGCGACGCCGCATGCTGATCATGTTGGGTGTTGTCCTGCTGGTGGTGCTGTTGCTCGCCGGCTACAAGGCCTTCTCCGTCTACCAGCAGATCCAGATGTTTTCTGCACCCAAACCGCCGGTCAGCGTGGCCGTCGCCACGGCCGCCCAGCAACCCTGGCAAGCTCGCCTGCCCACGGTTGGCAGCCTCAAGGCGCTGCAAGGCGTGGACCTGAGCCTGGAAATCGCCGGGACCGTGCAGAAGGTGCAATTCCAGTCCGGGCAGAAGGTCAAGGCTGGCCAACCGCTCCTGCAACTGGACAGTGAAGTCGAAAGCGCCCTGTTGGAAACCGCCGAGGCCGACCTTGGCCTGGCGCAACTGGATTTCGGTCGCGGCCGACAACTGGTGGGCAGCCAGGCGATCTCCAAGGGCGAATTCGACCGGCTCTCGGCACAACTGAAGAAGAACCAGGCCACGGTCAACCAGCTCAAGGCTTCGCTGGCCAAAAAGCAGATCCTGGCGCCATTCAGCGGCACCATCGGCATTCGCCAGGTGGACGTCGGCGACTACCTGGCCAGCGGCACGGTGATCGCCACCCTGCAGGACCTCAGCAGCCTTTACGTAGACTTCTACGTCCCCGAGCAAACCGTGCCCAGGCTCGCCGTTGCCCAGTCGGTCAACGTCAGTGTCTCGGCCTATCCCGGGCAAAACTTCGTCGCCACCATCAGCGCGATCAACCCCAAGGTCGAGGACAGCACTCGCAACGTGCTGGTGCGTGCCACCTTGGCCAACCCCGACGGCAAGCTGCTGCCCGGCATGTTCGCCAACCTGCAGGTGATCCTGCCGGACGTGGCCGCCGGAATCGTCGTGCCGGAAAGCGCCGTGACCTACACCCTCTACGGCAACTCCATGTACGTGGTGACCCAGAAGAAAACCGCCGACGGCGGTGTCGAGAAAGACGACAAGGGCCAGCCGGTCCTGATCGCTGAACGGCGTTCCGTAGAAACCGGCGAGCGACGCGACGGGCAGGTGCTGGTTACCAAAGGCGTGCAGCGCGGCGAGCAAATCGTGATCGCCGGCCAGCTCAAACTCGACAACGGCACGCCGATCGCCATCAGCGACGACAAGACCCTGACCGAACAGAACAGCCCAACGCGCGTGGACTGATCAAGGAACCCCCATGGCTTTTACCGATCCATTCATCCGCCGTCCGGTGCTCGCCACCGTGGTCAGCCTGTTGATCGTGCTGCTGGGCTTCCAGGCCTGGAGCAAGTTGCCCCTGCGTCAGTATCCACAAATGGAGAACGCCCTGATCACGGTGACCACCGCCTACCCCGGGGCCAATGCCGAAACCATCCAGGGCTACATCACCCAGCCGATGCAGCAGAGCCTGGCCAGTGCCGAGGGCATCGACTACATGACCTCGGTCAGCCGCCAGAATTTCTCGGTGATTTCGGTCTATGCGCGCATCGGCTCCAACAGCGACCGGCTCTTTACCGAACTGCTGGCCAAGGCCAACGAGGTCAAGAACCAGCTGCCCCAGGATGCCGAGGACCCAGTTCTCAGCCGCGAGGCCGCCGATGCCTCGGCACTGATGTACATCAGCTTCTTCAGCAAGGAACTGAACAACCCGCAGATCACCGACTACCTGTCACGGGTGATCCAGCCCAAACTGGCGACCCTGCCAGGCATGGCAGAGGCAGAGATCCTCGGCAACCAGGTCTTCGCCATGCGCCTGTGGCTGGACCCGGTCAAGCTCGCCGGCTTCGGCCTGACTGCCGCCGACGTGACCAATGCCGTACGCCAGCACAACTTCCTCTCCGCCGCCGGTGAAGTGAAAGGCGAGTATGTGGTCACCAGCATCAACGCCAACACCGAACTCAAGTCCGCCGAGGCCTTCGGCGCGATCCCGCTCAAGACCGACGGCGACAGCCGCGTGTTGCTACGGGACGTGGCCCGCGTGGAAATGGGCGCCGAGAACTACGACTCCATCAGTTCCTTTGGTGGCACGCCCTCGGTGTACATCGGGATCAAGGCCACGCCCGGTGCGAACCCGCTGGATGTGATCAAGGAAGTGCGCAAGATCATGCCGGACATGGAGGCCCAGCTCCCGGCCAACCTCAAGGCCGAGATCGCCTACGACGCCACCCTTTTCATCCAGGCCTCCATCGACGAAGTGGTGAAAACCCTGTTCGAGGCGGTGCTGATCGTCATTGTCGTGGTGTTCCTGTTCCTCGGCGCCCTGCGTTCGGTGGTCATCCCGGTGGTGACCATCCCGCTGTCGATGATCGGCGTGATGTTCTTCATGCAGTTGATGGGCTACTCGATGAACCTCCTGACCCTGCTGGCCATGGTGCTCGCCATCGGTCTGGTGGTGGACGACGCCATCGTGGTGGTGGAGAACATTCACCGGCACATCGAGGAAGGCAAGACCCCATTCGACGCCGCAATAGAAGGCGCCCGGGAAATCGCCATGCCGGTGGTCTCGATGACCATCACCCTGGCGGCGGTGTACGCACCGATCGGTTTGCTCGAGGGCCTGACGGGCGCTTTGTTCAAGGAGTTCGCATTGACCCTGGCCGGGGCAGTGGTGATCTCCGGGATCGTCGCCCTGACCTTGTCACCGATGATGTGCGCCATGCTCCTGCGCCACGATGAGAACCCCTCGGGGCTGGCCCATCGGCTGGACATGGTTTTCGAACGCTTGAAGAGCCGTTACCAGCGCATGCTTCACGGCACGCTCAATACCCGGCCGGTGGTACTGGTGTTCGCCGTGATCGTCCTGCTGCTGATCCCGGTGCTGATCATGTTCACCAAGTCCGAACTGGCTCCCGACGAGGATCAGGGCATCATCTTCATGATGGCCAGCGCCCCGCAGCCAACCAATCTCGACTACCTGAACACGTACACCGATCACTTCATTACCATCTTCAAGGAGTTCCCGGAGTACTACTCCTCGTTCCAGATCAACGGCTACAACGGCGTACAGTCGGGCATCGGCGGCTTCCTGCTCAAGCCCTGGAACGAACGCAGCCGCACCCAGATGGAAATCCTGCCAGAGGTCCAGGCCAAGCTGGAAAGCGTGCCTGGCTTGCAGATATTCGGTTTCAACCTGCCCTCGCTGCCGGGCACCGGTGAAGGCTTGCCATTTGCGTTCGTCATCAACTCGCCGAAGGATTATGCGACGCTGCTGGAGATTGCCGACCGGGTCAAAAAGCGCGCATTGGAATCCGGCAAGTTCGCCTTCATGGACATAGACCTGGCGTTCGACAAACCCGAAGTCGTGGTGGATGTCGATCGCGCCAAGGCCGCCCAGATGGGCGTTTCGATGCAGGACCTGGGCGGTACCCTGGCGACACTGCTGGGTGAAGCCGAGATCAACCGCTTCACGCTCGAGGGACGCAGCTACAAGGTCATTGCCCAGGTCGAACGCCCCTTCCGGGACAACCCGGACTGGTTGAACAATTACTACGTGAAAAATACCAAGGGTGAATCACTCCCGCTGTCGACCCTGATCAAGGTCAGCGACCGGGCGCGACCGCGACAACTGAACCAGTTCCAGCAGCTCAATGCGGTGACCATTTCGGGCTTTCCCATCGTGAGCATGGGCGAGGCGATCGAGACTGTCCGTCAGATCGCCCGGGAGGAAGCCCCGGTGGGGTTCGCCTTCGATTACGCCGGGGCTTCGCGCCAATTCGTACAGGAAGGCAGCGCGTTGTGGGTGACCTTTGCCCTGGCACTGGCGATCATCTTCCTGGTACTGGCCGCGCAGTTCGAAAGCTTCCGGGACCCGCTGGTGATCCTGGTGACCGTGCCGCTGTCGATTTGTGGCGCCTTGATTCCGTTGTTCCTCGGCTGGTCGAGCATGAACATCTATACCCAGGTGGGGCTGGTGACGCTGATTGGCCTGATCAGCAAGCACGGGATCCTGATTGTCGAATTCGCCAACCAGCTGCGCAGGGAACAGAACCTGACACCGCGGGAAGCCGTGGAACAAGCTGCGTCGATTCGTCTACGGCCGGTACTGATGACCACCGCAGCAATGGTGTTCGGCATGGTGCCGTTGATCCTCGCCACCGGTGCCGGCGCGGTGAGCCGCTTCGACATTGGCATGGTGATCGCCACCGGGATGTCGATTGGTACCTTGTTCACGCTGTTCGTGTTGCCTTGCGTCTACACGCTGCTGGCCAAGCCGGACAAGGCCTGAGGAGTGTTCAAGCAAACTTGCTGGTACGGGATGTTTTTGTGGCGAGGGAGCTTGCTCCCGCTCGGCTCTGTAGGAGCTGGCGAAGCCTGCGATCTTTTGATCTTGATCTTGATCTTTCGCTCTAGACTTAATTGGCTGTGGAAAGATCGCAGCCTCGTTGCACTCGACAGCTCCTACACAGCTCCTGCACAGTTCCTACACCGCCCATACAGCTCCAGCGGGAGCAAGCTCCCTCGCCACGGGTTGGGTGTTTGACTGGAGGCTTGTAGTGGCCTTCTAAAAAACCAAAACAAAAATAAAGGCCTCGCACAAGCGAGGCCTTTATTTTGGCTTCATGTCTCTCAACTTTGCGGCCTCATCCCCTGGGACAGGCTGAACATGAACAGCAGCAGGTCATTGTCCGGTCGGATCGTCTCGCTGACCTTTGCCACGCGCGGCAAAGGACAATGCGCATCAGCATTGGAAGCACTGAGGATCTGCGAGCGTGGCTGCTCCCACACAGCCACCGCCATCGATGCAACTGCCAGGGCTCCGACCAAAAACAAACCTCTAGCAATTTCTAATTTCATCGCTATAAACCTTTGATAGCGCTGCCAAACGCCGCCTCGTAAAAGTAGACGAGTTTTTTCCAGTCAGCGTCGCTGAACGACGAGTGGCGCCGCAACTGCTTCAGGTCATGGGATGCCGCACGTTGTGCAGTCAGACGCTGGCGACACTTCTCAAAATCGAGCAAAGCCACTTCAGCCTTGGCCGCCTCGCCCTCTCCGGTCACGCGCACAAAGACATGCTTGATGTAGATACAGCCATGTTGCCAACGGCCCTTGTGCATGCGGACCAGGTTCTCAGCCAGTGTCAGGAGGACTTGATCATGCACGGCTTCGCCATGGCGCTCGCGGCCACCCCCGGCATACCAGTGCTCGATCTCTTCAAAACCTTCCAGCGCCTGTGTCACCAGCAACGCACGCCACTTGTGAACCGGGTCCCGCTGGGCGCCACAGAAAATGAGCTGGGGGACGCGAACACCCAATCGGGTCAACGCCAGGAGTGCGTCTTGCTCGCGCAGCACGGTCGGTCGACCGAACGGGTACAACCAGCTGCGATAAATATGTCCGGTCTGACGCTTGGCATAAAGCAGCTTGCCGTCCTTGCTCTTGATCCGTTGCACGCCGCTTTCACCGCCGCGACGCACATTGGGCTCTTCCACCCACTCACCCTGCTGACTCCAGAAATGTTCAAAGTCACCGGGGTGAATCGTTGATGCCTCTACTGCCTGCACACCCATGCCTTTACCTCTTGCGTAATACATAAACTCGCCACATGGCATAGAGCGGTAGAAAATCCAGTCGTTCCTGAATGCGAAACCCTGCCTGCCGAAACTCCTCCTCTACTGTAGCAACCGGTAACACAAATCGATTCTGGTAGTCTTTTTGCCCACGAGTGCGTTCCTGGCGCTTGCGTTTCCAGGCCTTGAAATTGCCATCGACCCATAACGAAACGATCACGCTGTCGCGGCTGACACGCTGGAATTCCCTAAGAATTGCCAGTCGATGGGCGGGTTCACCGATGTGGTGCAACAGGCGCATGCAAAAAATGCTGTCGACGGCGTTATCAGGCAAGGCGATGTCGAACGCAGAAGTGTGCAAGGGTTGTACCCGTTTCACCACATCGGCCGGTTGAGCCTCCATTGCGGTCTTGAGCATGGCCTCGGAATTGTCTGCGCCGATGATGACCCGGTTCGGTTTTTCGGCCAACAGGGACCAGAATCGCCCGGCACCGCATGGCAGGTCCAACACCAGGCCGGGGTCGCCCACGAGTGCTAATGCGCGGCGGGCCAGTTGCTGGTCTCGTAGGTTGGAAAGACGGCGACTCAAGCTGCCTCGATGCTTATGAAAATATTTCTTGGCGTGCTGCTCGTCATATTTCTCGGAAAAATCGAGTTTGATAGGGTCGGGCATCGATGGGGGCCTCCAGTCTGGATAGCCCCCACCTTATGAATTGGTATGTCAGGGTCAGGTCATCACTTTGTGAAAACTTTGTCATGTACATGACCGAATCTTTACAGGATTTTTCCAACCTGGCGATCATGCCTTCGGATTCAGCTCCACCTCGAAATGGCAACCGTTGGGCTCCATCGTACTGAGGCTCACCGTCCAGCCCTGGTTTTCGCAAATCCGTTGCACCAGTGACAGCCCCAACCCCAGCCCCTCACCGCGCTTTTCGTTGCCGCGCACGAATGGCTCGAACATCGCCTCGCGCTTCTCCTCCGGGATGCCCACGCCACTGTCCTCGACCACGAAGCCGGTGGCAGTCAACGAGAGACGGATGAACCCCTGGTCGGTGTAGTGCAAGGCATTTCGCAGCAGGTTGCCCATGACGGCGGTGAGGAACGTGGCGTTATACAGGGTGTCGAGGGTTTGTCCCGGTTCGAAGATCAGCGTCAGGCCTTTGGATTCGATGGGGCCGCGCCATACTCCGAGGAGATTTTCAGCCACCTGTGCAAGGTTCAGCCGAGGCGACATGCCGTTGTCTTCGCGCTGGGCCCTGGCAAGCATCAGGAAGGTCTGCACCAGCTCGCGCATCTCTTCACTGGCCCTGTTGATGCGTTCGACCTGGGTGCGACCACGCTGGTCCAATGCCGGGTTTTCCAGCAGTAATTCACAGGAGGTCGCCAAGACCATCAACGGTGTGCGCAATTCGTGGCTCACGTCGCTGGTGAACAATCGTTCGCGGGTCAGGGCCTGGCGCAATCGCCCAAGCGTCGCGTCGAACGCCACGGCCAGTTCACCCACTTCATCGGCGGCATAATCCGGGGCCAGCGGCGGAGCCAGACCCAGGAGCTGGTCGCGATGGCGCACTTGCCGGGCCAGGCGAACCACCGGCGCCATCACCCGGCGTGCCAGGACCCAGCCCAAAAATACCGCCAGCGCCAGGCTGAGCACAAAGCCCACCAGCACCACAGCGAACAGCACCCTCTCACGCTCCTCGAAGTCGCTCTGGTCCTGCAGCAACACGTAATGCCGGCCGTCAACGATCTCGACCATGGCGTGATATGACAACTGCTCGCGAAACACTTCGTGGAAACCACGCTCCAGATGGCGCAGATCCTTGGGCAACTCGAAGTCACCTGGGCCACCGCTGAAATAAAACAACTGGTCGGGTTCCGGGCGATGGTTCCAGTCCGAGACACTGTCCATCAACAGCAAGCGCTGCAGATCGCCGCCAAGCCCGGCGGAGATCAGTTTTTCTTCTACCAGGTGGACCGTCGCCACGATGCCCATGGCGAAAGCGCCAGCCACCAATGCGCTCATCAGCGCAAAGGCGATGATGATCCGTTGGGCGAGGCTCTGCTTAAACTCCATCGCGGCCCTCGGCCAAGCGATAGCCGACGCCGTGTACCGTGTGCAACAACGGCTTGTCGAACGGCTTGTCGATCACCTGGCGCAGTTGATGTACGTGGCTGCGCAGGCTGTCGCTGTCCGGGCAATCATCACCCCACAACGCTTCTTCGAGGATTTCGCGACGCAGCACGTGAGGGCTTTTCTGCATCAGTACCGCCAGCAGCTTGAGGCCGACAGGGTTGAGCTTGAGCAGCTTGCCTTCACGCGTCACTTCCAAGGTGTCGAGGTCGTAGGTCAGGTCGCCGACCTGCAAGGCACGACGGCCACCACCTTGGGACCGACGCATGACGGCTTCGATCCGCGCCGCCAGTTCCGACAGGGCAAACGGTTTGATCAGGTAGTCATCGGCCCCGGACTTGAAGCCCTGCAGCCGGTCGTCCAACTGGTCCCGGGCGGTGAGCATGATCACGGGTGTATCGCGCCGGGCGTCTTCACGCAGGCGCTTGCACAAGGTATAGCCGTCGATGCCCGGCAGCATGATATCGAGCACGATCAGGTCGTAGTGTTCGGTCGCGGCCAGGTGCAACCCCGACAAACCGTCCTGGGCACAATCGACGGTGTAGCCCTTGAGCCCCAGGTAATCGGCCAGGTTGGCCAGGATATCGCGGTTGTCTTCGACCAATAGAATTCGCATGGGCACCTCTGTGTACACAGTTAACGGCCATCTCGGCCCGCGCAGCTTACGGCCAAGTTTGGCTGACGGCTAGGGTTGTATCGGCTGTGGGAGCGAGCTTGCTCGCGATAGCGGTGGATCAGCCGCCATCAATGTTGGGTGTGCCGACGCTATCGCGAGCAAGCTCGCTCCCACAAAGATCCAGTGAACTCAGGAACAGGACTGTGTAGGCATTGACGAGTTTTTCACCCAACATTCACACCGTCCCGACGCAATGCAGACCAGACTGCGCAACGCGCTGCTTACGAAAACCTCCGTCAAAGGTACTGCCATGGTTTCCACCGCCATCCGCCCCGCTTCCAGGCCCCTGAATTTCTGGGTTGCCCTGGGCCTGCCCGCCGTTGTCGCAGCGACGCTGGTGTTGCTGGAACTGACCACGCTGGACATGGACGCGGCCAAGCTGTTTTACGACCCGATGGCGGGTGGATTCATCGGCCGCCACAGCTTTTTCCTCGAAGACATCCTGCACGATCGAGCCAAAGAGTTGGTCATCGTGTTCTCCGTGCTGGCGATCCTGGGATTCATCAGCTCGTTCTTCATCACCCGGCTCAAACCGTTCAAACGGGAATTGGGCTGCCTGGTGCTGTCCCTGGCACTGGCGACGTCCTTCGTCACGCCGATGAAAGCGGTGACGGCGGTGCAATGCCCCTGGAGCCTGAAGGAATTCGGTGGCAAGGAAACCTACAGTGAGCTGCTAAGCCCGCGCCCGGCCACGGACAAACCCGGTCGATGCTGGCCCGGCGGTCACGCCGCTACCGGGTTCACGTTGTTTGCGCTGTTCTTCGTCCTGCGCGACCGCCGCCCGCGGCTGGCCCGCCAGGCTCTGATATTCGCGTTCACGTTGGGAACGGTGTTCTCCCTGGGGCGGATGATGCAAGGGGCCCACTTCTTTTCCCACAACGTGTGGACCGCGGTGTTCTGTTGGCTGATCTGCCTGGGGTGCTACTACTACATCCTGTACCGACCGGCCGTCATGACTGATCACGTAGCGTTGAGCCAGCCCTCCAACGCCTGAAAGCGCCTCGGACAAACCCTGTGGGAGCAAAGCTTGCTCGCGAATACGATGGCAGCTTCAACATCCTGGCAAGCTGACCCACCGCAATCGCGAGCAAGCTTTGCTCCCACAGAGACAGTCGGGCCCAGCTCAATGCAGGGGCAAACCCAAGGCAATAAAAAACCCCGCTAGCTTTCGCAGGCGGGGTTTTTCGCTACAGGGGTAAGGCTGGCTTACATCATGCCGCCCATGCCGCCCATGCCACCCATGTCTGGCATACCGCCGCCAGCTGGAGCGTCTTCCTTGATTTCAGCGATCATCGCCTCGGTGGTGATCATCAGGCTGGCAATCGACGAAGCCGCTTGCAGAGCTGAACGAGTCACTTTGGCTGGGTCCAGGATACCCATTTCGATCATGTCGCCGTATTCGCCGGTAGCAGCGTTGTAACCGTAGTTACCCGAACCCTGCTTGACCTTGTCGACCACAACGCTTGGCTCGTCGCCGGAGTTGGCAACGATCTGGCGCAGCGGGGCTTCTACAGCGCGACGCAGCAACTGGATGCCCACGTTCTGGTCATCGTTGTCGCCTTTGAGTTCGCTGATGGCTTGCAGGGCACGAACCAGTGCCACGCCGCCGCCAGGTACCACGCCTTCTTCGACGGCTGCGCGGGTCGCGTGCAGGGCGTCTTCAACGCGGGCTTTCTTCTCTTTCATTTCAACTTCGGAACCAGCGCCAACCTTGATCACTGCAACGCCGCCGGACAGCTTGGCCAGGCGCTCTTGCAGTTTTTCACGGTCGTAGTCGGACGAAGTCTCGGCCACTTGTGCGCGGATCTGAGTCACGCGAGCCTGGATGTCAGCCTCAACGCCAGCACCGTCGATCACGGTGGTGTTTTCCTTGGACAGGATCACGCGCTTGGCGTTACCCAGGTGCTCCAGGGTGGTGCTTTCCAGGCTCAGGCCGATCTCTTCGGAGATAACGGTACCGCCGGTCAGTACGGCGATGTCCTGCAGCATGGCCTTGCGACGATCACCGAAGCCTGGTGCCTTGACGGCAGCAACCTTGACGATACCGCGCATGTTGTTCACGACCAGGGTCGCCAGGGCTTCGCCTTCAACGTCTTCAGCCACGATCAGCAGTGGGCGGCCGGCTTTGGCAACGGCTTCCAGCACGGGCAGCATTTCGCGGATGTTGGAGATCTTCTTGTCCACCAGCAGGATCAGCGGGCCGTCGAGTTCGGCGGTCATGGTGTCCGGCTTGTTGACGAAGTACGGGGACAGGTAGCCACGGTCGAACTGCATGCCTTCTACGACCGACAGTTCGTTTTCCAGGCCCGAGCCTTCTTCAACGGTGATCACGCCTTCTTTACCGACTTTTTCCATGGCTTCGGCAATGATGTCGCCGATGGAGTTGTCGGAGTTGGCGGAGATGGTGCCGACCTGAGCGATTGCCTTGGTGTCAGCGCATGGCTTGGACAGGGCCTTGAGTTCTTTGACAATGGCGATGGTCGCCTTGTCGATGCCGCGCTTGAGGTCCATCGGGTTCATGCCGGCAGCGACGGCTTTCAGGCCTTCGTTGACGATCGATTGAGCCAGGACGGTAGCGGTGGTGGTGCCGTCGCCAGCGTCATCGTTGGCACGGGAGGCAACGTCTTTGACCAGTTGCGCGCCCATGTTTTCGAAGCGGTCTTTCAGCTCGATTTCTTTGGCTACGGAAACGCCGTCCTTGGTGATGGTCGGAGCGCCGAAGCTCTTCTCGATGATCACGTTACGGCCTTTCGGGCCGAGGGTCGCTTTTACTGCGTCAGCCAGGACGTTGACACCGGCGAGCATTTTCTTGCGGGCGGAATCGCCGAATTTAACTTCTTTAGCAGCCATGATCGATATTCCTTAAATACTTTGTAGTAACGGGAAAATGGGCGGGGGAATCAGCCTTCGAGGACAGCGAGGATTTCGTTCTCGCTCATTACCAGCAGGTCTTCGCCGTCGACTTTCACTGTGTTGCTGCCGGAGTAAGGGCCGAACACAACCTTGTCACCCACTTTCACGGCCAGCGCACGTACTTCACCGTTTTCCAGTGCCTTGCCTGGGCCTACAGCGAGAACTTCACCGTGGTTGGCTTTTTCAGCAGCCGAACCTGGCAGGACGATACCGCCAGCGGTTTTCTTCTCTTCTTCGCTGCGACGGATGACGACGCGGTCATGCAGAGGACGAAGCTTCATTGTCGATCTCTCCTAATTTTTGGTTTTCATCGGCCGGTGTAGTCCCGGCGGGTTTAACAAAGCCGGCGGAGCCGGGTGCGGTTCGTCAGTCGAACCGCGGAAGTCTGTCCGGTGTCACCACCGGAAACCTTGCGGTGACCGTTACATAAGGGCGTACAAGTGGATTACAAGGGCGGGGACAGAAAATTTTTTACTCCATGCCGCCAAAACGAACACGGCGCCCGAAGGCGCCGTGGCGAGGATATTACTTGGAATCGCGGTGTTCGAATTCGCCTTCGATCACGTTGGGCTCGCGGCCCACAGGCTCGCGCGGTGCCGGACCGCCGCGGGGTTGGAGGTCATCGGCGAAAGCACGCTGACGCATCGCCTGCTCTTCGGCGCGCTGACGCATTTTATTGGCCAGCAGCCGACGGGTGAACGGCAACAGCATGACCAGGCCCAGCACGTCGCTGATAAAGCCTGGCAGGATCAACAGGCCGCCACCCAGGGCCAGCATCAGGCCTTCGAGCATGGTCTGGGCGGGCAACTCGCCGCGGTTCAGGCTTTCACGGGCACGCAATGCCGTGGCGAGGCCGGCGATACGCAGCACGAACACGCCGAGCATCGAGCCGAGAATGACCAGCAGCAACGCCGGGAAAAACCCGATCGCACCGCTGACCTTGACGAATACGAACAGCTCCAACACCGGGAACAGCAGAAAGAGCAACAAAAAAGGGCGCATCAAATGGTTCCTCAACGCAAGAATGCCTTGCTATGAAACCCTAAATGACGTCGCCCTTTCGTGAATTCAAGCGTCGACTTCCGCATTTTTTGGCCATTGCTCGGCGTGAGCCAGATAAACCAAGGCTTCGCGCACTTGTGTCGGCGTGTTGCAAGGCGTCGGAAACGCCAGCCAGTGTAGGCCCTGGCCAATGCGCAAGTGCATGCCCTCGCTGTCGATGCCCGCCAGTTGTGCCGGTTCGCTTTTCGGCAGGCCGGTCAATTCCACGTAATGGGCGATGGCCTTGGCGTGATCGGCATTCATGTGCTCGACCATGCTGGCTTCGGCTTTGCCGGCGAAGGGATTGGCCAGGGTGAGCTGGTCGATCCAGTGAATGGCACCAAAGCCGCCGATGTAGCGATGGCGCACCGGCTCGAGCACCCAGAAATCGAAATCATGGGCCTTGTGGTAGTTCTGCGAGTCAGGGAAATAGCGGTAGTAACGCTCGGCGGCAGCCTCGATGGCGCCACTGTCTTCGAGTTTGCGGGCCTCGGCCAGGTAGGTCAGGCGCCCGACGGCCTGCACATCCTCGGCGCCCCGCTCGCCCACCAGCATCGAACACTTGGGGTCTTTCTGCAGATTGTGAGTGTGCTGGGCGATACGGCTGATCAGGATCAGTGGCCGGCCTTGTTCGTCCAGGCAATAGGGCACCACGGAGCCGAACGGAAAGCCGGGCATGGATTTGGAATGAGTGGAGAGCACTCCACGGTACTCCTTGAGCAGTAGTTCCCGGGCATGCTTGGCAGCTTCAACGCTCAACTTATGACTCCTTTAATGAAATCCGTCTAGAAAACGGTCAGGTGACTGGAGTAATGTTCCGGTACACCGATAGGACAGTTCTCGTGTGCAACCGGGCTACACCGTCGCAAATCGAGAGACATCCCAAAGGGTCCCCTCCATCGCTGCGCCACCTGGACATGAGCATGCAACTCACTGACAAAGTAATCATTATCACCGGCGGTTGCCAGGGCCTGGGCCGCTCCATGGCCGAGTATCTCGCGGGCAAAGGCGCGAAGCTCGCCCTGGTGGATCTCAACCAGGAAAAACTCGACCAGGCGGTTGCCGCGTGTGTAGCCAAGGGCGTCGAAGCCCGGGCGTACCTGTGCAACGTGGCCAATGAGGAGCAGGTCAGCGACATGGTCGCCCGGGTGGCCGAGGACTTCGGCGCGATCCACGGCCTGATCAACAACGCCGGGATCCTGCGTGACGGCCTGCTGCTCAAGGTCAAGGACGGCGAAATGACCAAGATGAGCCTGGCCCAGTGGCAGGCCGTGATCGACGTCAACCTCACCGGTGTATTCCTGTGCACCCGTGAAGTGGCGGCGAAAATGGTCGAGCTGAAGAACAGCGGCGCCATCATCAATATCTCGTCGATCTCCCGCGCCGGCAACGTCGGCCAGACCAACTACTCGGCCGCCAAGGCCGGTGTGGCCGCCGCCACCGTGACCTGGGCCAAGGAACTGGCGCGCTACGGCATCCGTGTCGCCGGCATCGCACCGGGGTTCATCGAAACCGAGATGACCCTGGGCATGAAGCCCGAGGCCCTGGAAAAAATGACCTCGGGGATTCCGCTCAAGCGTATGGGCAAGCCTGAGGAGATTGCGCATTCGGCGGCGTATATCTTCGAGAACGACTATTACACCGGCCGGATCCTGGAGATGGATGGCGGGTTGCGGATCTAAACCCACTGCATAACCCATGTGGGGGCGAGCCTGTGGGGGGCAAAGCCTGTGGGAGCATAGCTTGCTCGCGATGACGGCGTCACACCCAACATCTCTGTTGGCTTTAAAACCGCTATCGCGAGCAAGCTATGCTCCCACAGGCTTTGCTCCTACAGGCTTGCTCCCCACATTAGATTGCATTTCAGCTGATCAATCGTCGCTGACAGTGATGTTCGGCATCGCCGGCATGGCCGCTTCCTGCAACACGATCCGCGCGCCCACGTGACGGGCCAGTTCCTGATAGACCATGGCGATCTGGCTGTCCGGTTCGGCGATGACCGTCGGCTTGCCGCCATCGGCCTGTTCGCGGATCAGCATCGACAGCGGCAGCGAAGCGAGCAATTCGACGCCGTACTGGGTCGCCAGTTTTTCCCCGCCACCTTCGCCGAACAGGTGCTCGGCATGCCCGCAGTTCGAGCAGATGTGCACGGCCATGTTCTCCACCACGCCGAGTACCGGGATGTTGACCTTGCGGAACATCTCCACGCCCTTGCGTGCATCCAGCAGGGCCAGGTCTTGAGGCGTGGTGACGATCACCGCACCGGCCACCGGGACTTTCTGCGCCAGGGTCAGCTGGATATCGCCAGTGCCCGGTGGCATGTCGATCACCAGGTAATCCAGGTCGCCCCACGCGGTTTGCGTGACCAGTTGCAGCAAGGCACCGGAAACCATCGGCCCGCGCCAGACCATCGGTGTGTTGTCGTCGGTCAGGAAGGCCATGGACATGACTTCCACGCCATGGGACTGGATCGGCACGAACCACTTCTGGTCCTTGACCTGCGGCCGGGTGCCCTCGGCAACACCGAACATGATGCCCTGGCTCGGACCGTAGATGTCTGCATCGAGAATCCCGACCTTCGCCCCTTCACGGGCCAGGGCCAGGGCCAGGTTGGCCGCGGTGGTGGACTTGCCCACGCCGCCCTTGCCCGAGGCCACGGCGATCACGTTCTTGACGTTCGCCAGCCCAGGCACCTGCGTCTGGGCCTTGTGGGCGGCGATCACACTGGTGATGTCGACTTTGGCGGCGCTGACCCCGTCCAGGGCCTCGATCGCCATTTGCAGCATCTGCGCCCAACCGCTCTTGAACAGATCGGCGGCGTAGCCGATTTCCAGCTGGACACTGACGCGATCGCCCTGGATGTCGATGGCGCGCACGCATCCGGCGCTGACCGGGTCCTGGTTCAGGTAGGGGTCGGTGTACTGGCGAAGGACGGCTTCCACCGCTGCGCGATTGACGGCGCTCATGGGCAACTCCGATAGCAAGACTTGAAAACAGGCCGCTATCCTACGCCGCGCATGCTTTTGTGGCGAGGGAGCTTGCTTCCGCTCGGCGCTGTAGGAGCTGTCGAGTGCAACGAGGCTGCGATCTTTCCCCAGGCAATCGAAATCTCAAGCGAAAAAATCAAGAACAAAAGATCGCAGGCTTCGCCAGCTCCTACAGCGGGAGCAAGCTCCCTCGCCACGGATTCGGTGGGAAACAGGCTGGTGGGGTGAAATATATTTCCCAGCGCTTTATAGTGGCCGACCTCCGTTTCATCAAGTAGCCGAGCCCCATGTCCGAGCCACGCAAGATCCTCGTCACCAGCGCCCTGCCCTATGCCAATGGTTCGATTCACCTCGGCCATATGCTGGAGTACATCCAGACCGATATGTGGGTGCGCTTCCAGAAGCATCGCGGCAACCAATGCATTTATGTCTGCGCCGACGACGCCCACGGTTCGGCCATCATGCTGCGCGCAGAAAAGGAAGGCATCACCCCGGAACAACTGATCGCCAACGTCCAGGCTGAACACAGCGCCGACTTTGCCGAGTTTCTGGTGGACTTCGACAACTTCCACTCCACTCACGCCGAAGAAAACCGTGAGCTGTCGAGCCAGATCTACCTGAAGCTGCGTGACGCCGGGCACATCGCCACCCGTTCGATCACCCAGTATTTCGACCCGGAAAAGAAAATGTTCCTGGCCGACCGCTTCATCAAGGGCACCTGCCCGAAATGTGGCACTGAAGACCAGTACGGCGATAACTGCGAAAAATGCGGCGCCACCTACGCACCAACCGACCTGAAAGACCCGAAATCGGCGATTTCCGGGGCGACGCCGGTGCTCAAGGACTCCCAGCATTTCTTCTTCAAGCTGCCGGACTTCCAGCAGATGCTGCAAGCCTGGACCCGCAGCGGCACCCTGCAGGACGCCGTCGCCAACAAGATCGCCGAATGGCTCGATGCCGGCCTGCAACAGTGGGACATTTCCCGCGATGCGCCGTACTTCGGCTTCGAGATCCCCGACGAGCCCGGCAAGTATTTCTACGTGTGGCTGGACGCTCCGATCGGCTACATGGCAAGTTTCAAGAACCTCTGCAACCGCACGCCGGAGCTGGACTTCGACGCGTTCTGGGGCAAGGACTCCACCGCCGAGCTGTATCACTTCATCGGCAAGGACATCGTCAACTTCCACGCACTGTTCTGGCCGGCAATGCTTGAAGGCGCCGGTTTCCGCAAGCCGACGGGCATCAATGTCCACGGCTACCTGACCGTCAACGGCCAGAAAATGTCCAAGTCCCGCGGCACCTTCATCAAGGCCCGGACCTACCTGGACCACCTGTCCCCGGAATACCTGCGTTACTACTACGCGGCCAAGCTCGGCCGCGGCGTCGACGACCTGGACCTGAACCTCGAAGACTTCGTGCAGAAGGTCAACTCCGACCTGGTGGGCAAGGTCGTCAACATTGCCAGCCGTTGCGCCGGTTTCATCCACAAGGGCAACGCCGGGGTCCTGGTCGCCGGCAATGCCGCGCCGGAACTGACCGACGCCTTCCTGGCGGCCGGGCCAAGCATCGCCGAAGCCTATGAGTCCCGCGACTTTGCCCGTGCCATGCGCGAAATCATGGCCCTGGCCGACCGTGCCAATGCCTGGATCGCCGACAAGGCGCCCTGGTCCCTGGCCAAGCAGGAAGGCAAACAGGACGAAGTCCAGGCGATCTGCGCCCTGGGCATCAACCTGTTCCGCCAACTGGTGATTTTCCTCAAGCCGGTGCTGCCGCTGCTGGCTGCCGATGCCGAGGCGTTCCTCAACGTCGCGCCACTGACCTGGAACGATCACCAGACGCTGCTGAGCAACCATCAGCTGAACGCGTTCAAGCCGTTGATGACCCGTATCGACGCAACCAAGGTGCAAGCCATGACCGACGCCTCCAAGGAAGACCTGGCCGCCAGCCAGACCGACACCGGTGCGCCTGCCGGGAACGGCGAACTGGCCAAGGACCCGCTGTCGCCGGAAATCGACTTCGACGCCTTTGCCGCCGTTGACCTGCGCGTGGCGCTGATCGTCAAGGCCGAGGCCGTCGAAGGCGCCGACAAGTTGCTGCGCCTGACCCTGGACATCGGCGACGAGCAACGCAACGTGTTCTCCGGTATCAAGAGTGCCTACCCGGACCCGGCCAAGCTCGAAGGCCGGTTGACGATGATGATCGCCAACCTCAAGCCGCGCAAAATGCGCTTTGGCATCTCCGAAGGCATGGTGATGGCGGCAGGCCCCGGCGGCGAGGAAATCTACCTGTTGAGCCCTGACAGCGGCGCCAAGCCGGGCCAGCGGATCAAGTAACGCGACCGCTTGCTGCACCGATCCCACAGTCGCCTTGCAGGCGGCTGTGGGATTTTCATATCTGGCCCATGCCCCCGGCGTACCGGATAATGCCTAATCTTGTAACAGGCCCTTTGTCGCCAACACACCCATGACCGAAATCGTCCTCACGCTGTTCAGCGCTGCCCTGATCAACAACCTGGTGTTGCACTGGCCGCTGGGCGTCGATCCGCTGCTGGCGGCCAACGGCAGGAAGCAGGTACACGCCTTGGGCCTGGCGACGGCATGCCTGATGCTGATCGTTGGCACCTTGGGTTATCTGGTCGATCATGGGCTGCTGGTGCCGACCAACCTGGTCTCGCTGCGCCTGTTGGCCTGGCTGTCCTTGAGCGTATTGCTGATCGGCCCCTTGCTGCGCCTGCTGGCCCGCTGGCGGCCGGCAATGCCGTTCGAGGGGCTGTGGCCGCTGTTGCTGGGCAATGCCGGCATACTTGGCGTCACGCTGCTCAACGGCCAGGATGACCGGGGCCTGGGCCACGCCATCGCCCTGAGCCTGGGTGCCGGGCTGGGGTTCTGGCTGGTGCTGGGCCTGTTCGACGATCTGCGCCAGCGCACCTTCAATAATGATATTCCCCTGCCCTTTCGGGGCCTGCCGATTCAGTTGATCAGCGCCGGACTGATGGCGGTGGCCTTTCTCGGATTGCGTGGGCTGGTCAAAACATGAGCCTGATTCAACGTATCGACGCCCTGCTGCCGCAGACCCAATGCGGCAAGTGCGGCCACCCCGGGTGCAAGCCCTACGCCGAAGGCATCGCCCAGGGCGAGCCGATCAATAAATGTCCGCCCGGGGGGCGCGAAACCATCGCCGCCCTGGCCGAGCTGATGAAAATACCGGTGTTGGAGCTGGACACCAGCCGCGGCGTAGCCCCGGCGCAAATCGCCTTTATCCGTGAAGCCGAATGCATCGGTTGCACCAAGTGCATCCAGGCCTGTCCGGTGGACGCGATTGTCGGCGCCGCCAAGCTGATGCACACCGTCCTCATCGACGAATGCACAGGCTGCGATCTGTGCGTGGCGCCCTGCCCGGTCGATTGCATTGAAATGCACCCTCTGCCGACGGCAAACGTGCTGCCGATCGTCGGCGGCCTGGCCTTCAGCACCGAAGAACAACAGGCGCGAACCGCCAAGCGCAATCATGCCCGGCACCGCTTCGAGCAACGCAATGCGCGCCTGCGCCGCGAAGAAGAGCAGCGCCAGGCCGAACGCCTGGCTCGGACCCAACGGGCGGCCCAAACCCAGGCCCAAACCCAGGCCCCGGCACTCGATCCCGTACAAGCCGCACTGGAGCGCGTTCGCGCGCAAAAAGCCGCCACGGCCGATGCCGCCTTGAAAAAAGCCAAGGTCGACCTGGCCATGAGCCGGGCACAGCTGAACAAATCCTTGAAAGCGTTCGGCCACCCGCCAACCTTCGAGCAGCAATCGCAACTGATCGTGCTGCAACGCCAGTTCGAAGCGGCCGAACAGGCCCTGAGCCAACTGGAAAAAGCCGCCCCCGCGGCTGCGCCAGCCGCTGCACCGACGCAAAACGCCGAGCTGAAGCGGGCCAAGATCCAACTGGCGATGCGCCGCGCCGAACTCAGCAAAGCCCGGGCAGCTACGGCATCGGATGAACAACTGCAGGCATTGGAACAAGCCGTGAGGGATGCCGAACGCCAGGTGGACGCCCATGCCGCCTCTTGAGCCAGTGGACGAACGGCTGCGCCAAGCAATGACGCGAGTGTTGCTGGCGACGCTGCCCGGCGTGCTGGCGTTGCTGTGGTTCCATGGCTGGGGCGTGGCGCTCAACCTGCTGTTGTCCGGTGTCACGGCGCTGGCGGTCGAAGCGTTGATCCTGCGCTTGCGACGCCGGCCACTCAAACCCGAGCTGAACGATGGCAGCGCGCTGGTCAGCGCCACACTGCTGGCCCTGGCCTTGCCGGCCTATTGCCCCTGGTGGCTGACCGTCACGGCGGCGGCCTGCGCCTTGCTGTTGGGCAAGCACCTGTGGGGCGGCGTCGGCAGCAACCCGTTCAACCCGGCAATGCTCGGTTACGCCCTGGTACTGGTGGCGTTTCCTTCCCAGATGAGTCACTGGCCGGCGCTCCACGGCATGGGTCTGTCTGAAGGCTTGCAGCAGGTATTCGGCGCTCATCCGGCGCCCGATGCCTGGGCCGGGGCGACCGCACTGGACAGCCTGCGAATCAACACGAGCCTGACCGTCGATGAACTGTTCGCCAACGATCCGGCGTTCGGGCGTTTCGGTGGCCGGGGTGTCGAATGGGTCAACCTGGCCTTCCTCGCGGGCGGTCTGTTTCTGCTGCAGCAACGGGTGTTCAGTTGGCATGCACCAGTGGGCATGCTGGTGAGCCTGTCCATCGTCAGCCTGCTGTGCTGGAACGGATCGGGCTCCGATTCCCACGGCTCGCCGCTGTTTCATCTGCTCAGCGGCGCAACCATGCTCGGCGCGTTTTTTATCGCGACCGAACCGGTCTCGGGTGCCAAGGCCCCTCTCGCCCGCCTGCTGTTTGGCGCGGGCATGGGATTGCTGGTCTATGTGATACGCACCTGGGGTGGTTACCCGGACGGCGTGGCGTTCGCGGTGTTACTGATGAACCTCGGCGTGCCGGCACTGGACCGGTTTGCCGAGGCGCGACAACGGCGGCCACTGACATGAACAATCCCCTCGGCGTGGCAATCCTGACCTTGTTGATCGGCCTGGGCATGGGTGCCACTTACCTCACGCACCTCGGCACCGCCGGGCGTATCGAGGCCCAGCAGCAAGCCCTGGCCAACAGAGCCTTGCTCGAGGTGCTACCCACCGACCACTATGATAACCAGCCGTTGGCGCACCCCGTTGTCACCGCCTCGGTGCCCCTGGCCCATAGCACGCTGCTGGGCGGCTACCTGGCGACTCGCAGCGGCCAACCCAGCGCCGTGCTGCTGCGTAGCCAGGCGCTGGGCTATGAAGGCCGCATCGAATTGCTGGTCGCCATCGATCCACAGGGCCGGTTGCTGGGGGTCAAGACCCTGCGCCAATCCGAGACACCCGGATTGGGCGCGGCGATTGCCGGCTGGCCGAACGCCTGGTTGCAGACCTTCACGGGTAAATCACGCCAGGCACCTGATGACAGCGGCTGGGCCTTGAAAAAGGACCAGGGCCAGTTCGATCAACTGGCAGGCGCGACAGTGACGTCCCGGGCAGTGCTCCAGGCTGTTCACGATGCGCTGCGTTATTTCGACGAGCACAAGAGTCAGTTGATGGGGGTGGCGGCCAATGAATAAGCCATGGGGGCTGACACACGGCCTGCTGCTCGTTCCATTGGTTGGCGCGAGCGATTCGCTGGTTGGCGCGCTGGGGTTATGGCTGGCCTGGGCCCTGGTTCTTTTCAGCCATGGCTTGGCAATGGGGCTTGTCCGGCAACGTCTGACAGCCTGTCAACGGCTGCTCGCCTCCATCGTGCTGGCCACGACCCTGGCCACCTGCACGGGCCTTGTCGTCCAGGCCTGGGCGCTGGAATTGTATCGACCGTTGAGCCTCTACGCTGGCTGGATCGCCCTGAGCTGCGTCGCGCTGGAGCATGAGGGTTTCTTCGTTGAATCCCGCTGGCCCGGACGCCTCAGGCTGGCCGGGCTGTTTGGCCTCTTGATGATCAGCCTGGGCGCCGTGCGTGGGCTGATCGGCAGCGGCCTGCCCCTGGCCCTGCTCGCCCCTGGCGGGTTCATTCTGCTCGGGCTGCTGCTGGCGGCCCGACAGGCCTGGACGGCCGCCAAACCCCATTCATCCGTTGAGGAAACGCCGCGCCCATGAACGCCGCAAAACGCCTGGAAATATTTCGTCGCCTTCACGAGGACAACCCGGAACCGAAAACCGAACTGGCCTATTCCTCGCCGTTCGAGTTGCTGATCGCGGTCATCCTGTCAGCCCAGTCCACCGACGTCGGCGTCAACAAAGCCACGGCCAAACTGTTCCCGGTGGCCAATACGCCAGAGGCAATCCATGCCCTGGGCGTCGAAGGACTGTCCGAATACATCAAGACCATCGGGCTGTTCAACAGCAAGGCCAAGAACGTGATCGAGACCTGCCGCCTGCTGATCGAGCGCCACGGCAGTGAAGTCCCGCAGACGCGCGAAGCGCTGGAAGCCCTTCCCGGAGTCGGCCGCAAAACCGCCAACGTCGTGCTCAATACCGCGTTTCGGCAGTTGACCATGGCGGTCGACACCCACATTTTCCGCGTCAGCAACCGCACCGGGCTGGCCCCCGGCAAAAACGTGGTGGAGGTCGAGAAGAAATTGATGAAATTTGTGCCCAAGGAATTCCTGCTGGACTCCCATCACTGGCTCATCCTTCACGGCCGTTACGTTTGCCTGGCGCGCAAGCCTCGCTGCGGCAGCTGCCGAATCGAAGATTTATGCGAATACAAGCACAAGACCTCCGACGATTGAGGCGCTATTGCTTTTATCGATCCATCGATTGAAAAAATCTTTTTTACCCGCCCGTGGTTTATCGATATAAGGAGCGCCAATGGCAGTCTTAGCCTGGAGTCGAACCCATGAGTGCTGGCAAAGAACAACTGGATGTAGAAGACGAATTCATCGCCGCTGAAGCCGACGACGTCGAACCCGTGGTCGTGGAAGTGGCGAAAACCAACCTGAGCAAGCGCCGCACCATTGACAACCTGCTGGAAGAGCGTCGCCTGCAGAAACAACTGGCCGATTATGACTTTGACCTCTGACACGTAAAAGCCTCCCTGATGGAGGCTTTTTACTGAGTACGCGTAACCCGAAAACTCACACCAAGCCATTGCGCTGCGCCAGCTCGATCAGGTCGACCAGCGAACGGGCATTGAGCTTCAATAACAGGCGCGTCTTGTAAGTACTGACGGTCTTGTTGCTCAAGAACATTCCATCGGCGATCTCCTTGTTGGTCTTTCCGCGCGCCAGTTGCTGCAAGACCATCATTTCCCGCCCCGATAATCGATCGACCATATCGGACTCACTGGCATTACCCAGACTCGACCGCACCGTATGCAATGCCTGGTTGGGAAAGTAACTGTAACCGGACAGTACCGCCTTGATTGCACTCAGTAACTCGGTGAGATCCTGTTGCTTGCATACATACCCGGCCGCCCCTGTCTGCATGCAACGCATCGAAAAATGTCCCGGTGCCTGGGAAGTCAGCACCAACACTTTCATGGGTGAAGGAATGGTCGTCAGGCGAGCAATGACTTCCAATCCGTCCAGCTTCGGAATACCGATATCGAGAATGACAATATCGGGCATAAGTTCGCGAGCAAACTGTAACGCATCGACGCCATTATCGGTTTCGGCAACGACTTCATAACCATGACGCTCCATCAGCAAACGTACAGCAAGACGAATGACGGGATGATCATCCACGATCAGCACTTTATTCATGGGCAAATCCAACTTCGCTGTTCGAATTTTTAGAGCACGCACAATAGCCTAGTCATTTCTACCTTGGCATGCTGCCCCCCCCTGAACGCTCGCATCGAGAGACAGAACCTACAAGCTATACAGAAAATTCCTACAAATCGCGGCAAAAAAAATGTGTCATGGATTTTTTTACAGGGAAGGAATGACCGTTCTTAACAATCCCGAAACCCTATGAACAATGCGCGCTTTCACCGCCATACCCACCTGCGGCTAGCCCACTGGAAAGCGCTTCACTCATAGAAAGTAACTGAATTATTTACTGTTAAAACTGACTTCCACTCACTTAAGGCAGGGAAATTCATATATAAAACACACTCAAATGCCTAATACCCAACATGCGCAGCCATTGCGACTGCGCCTATATTTCATCAGGCATGGACTGCCACTTTCCAACTCACTCTCCGAGCACAAATATTCCATGAGCATTAACCATGAACAAACCTTTGAAGAGCATAACCAACCCCATGACCCTCATCGCCATATTCGCAACTTTATCCGAAACTTCCGCAGCGATTTCCCTGCCCTTTCTGGATGACCAGGATCGTGAATATTATCTCTGGTTCCTGATCAGCTTTCCTTTTTATCTATTGCTGCTTTTTTTCATAACGCTTAACTTCAATTATCGTTCCTTGTATTCGCCTTCGGATTTTCGCAAGAGCAAACATTTCATAAAGACCATGGATGATTCGCCCTGTCGACGCAAACGACAGCTACGTCGGGCAGAGGACGTCAAGGAACTGCTGGTCATACGTCTTCATCGACGCAGGCGCGAACCAGACAGCCGTTGTATCGAATGCAGCCAATCGAAACGCCGGATCGAGGCCTGTCGATCAAGACATTTGAAGCAAGCCAGCATCGTCGTGTACGTCATCTACAGCAACGCAGGGCTGGCAACGCACGGGCAGGATGAATGAGCGACCGAGGGCAGCGCCGCAGCAAAGGCCACAAAAAAGAGGAGCAAAAAAAACGGCCTGCTCATGGCAGGCCGCTTTCATGTCACCAGGGTCAGAACAACTTGCGACCCTTGTTCGCTGCGATGCGCATGCGCAGGGCGTTGAGCTTGATGAAGCCGGCCGCGTCAGCCTGGTTGTAGGCACCGCCGTCTTCTTCGAAGGTCGCGATGTTGGCATCGAACAGCGACTCGTCGGACTTGCGCCCGGTGACGATCACGTTGCCCTTGTACAGCTTCAGGCGGACCACGCCATTCACGTGAGCCTGGGAAGCGTCGATCATCTGTTGCAGCATCAGACGCTCTGGGCTCCACCAGTAGCCGGTGTAGATCAGGCTGGCGTACTTGGGCATCAACTCGTCTTTGAGGTGAGCCACTTCGCGGTCCAGGGTGATCGACTCGATCGCCCGGTGGGCGCGCAGCATGATGGTGCCACCCGGGGTTTCGTAGCAGCCGCGGGACTTCATGCCCACATAACGGTTTTCGACGATGTCCAGACGACCGATGCCGTGTTCGCCACCGATGCGGTTCAGGGTCGCCAGCACGGTGGCCGGGCTCATCTCAACGCCGTCCAGAGCGACGATATCGCCGTTGCGATAGGTCAATTCCAGGTATTGCGGGGTATCGGGAGCCTTCTCCGGGGAGACGGTCCAGCGCCACATGTCTTCTTCGTGCTCGGTCCAGGTGTCTTCCAGCACGCCGCCTTCATAGGAGATGTGCAGCAGGTTGGCATCCATCGAGTACGGGGATTTCTTCTTGCCGTGGCGCTCGATCGGAATCGCGTGCTTCTCGGCGTAGTCCATCAGTTTCTCACGGGACAGCAAGTCCCATTCACGCCATGGGGCAATGACTTTCACGCCCGGCTTGAGGGCATAGGCACCCAACTCGAAACGCACCTGGTCGTTGCCTTTGCCGGTGGCGCCATGGGAAATGGCATCGGCGCCGGTTTCGTTGGCGATTTCGATCAGGCGCTTGGCGATCAACGGACGGGCGATGGAGGTACCCAGCAGGTACTCGCCTTCGTAAACGGTGTTGGCGCGGAACATCGGGAACACGAAGTCGCGGACGAATTCTTCGCGCAGGTCATCGATGTAGATCTCTTTGACGCCCATGGCCTGGGCCTTGGCGCGTGCAGGCTCAACTTCCTCGCCCTGCCCCAGGTCAGCGGTGAAGGTCACCACTTCGCAGTTATAAGTGTCCTGCAGCCACTTGAGGATCACCGAAGTGTCCAGGCCGCCGGAATACGCCAGAACGACCTTGTTTACGTCCGCCATGCCATCACTCCACGGGTTGTACGGAAAGCCGGGAAGTCTAACGTCCAGCGCGGATAATTTACAGGGGCGCGACAGCTTATGACGACGAAGCGACAGATTATGTCGAGCGTGCGACGGTCAAAATCGACTCAGGACGTCCGGGCCGTCGCTCCAGCGGGCGCCTTGGCCGGCGCTGCGGTTGGCGCCGGAGCCTTGGCAGGCGCGGCAGTGGGCGCGGGCTGCGCGGCGGGTGCCTGCGGTGCCGGCGCATCAGTCGGCGCCACGCGCTCCAGGCGCACGACGACGCGACGGTTCTTGGCTCGGTTGGCGGCGTTGGTGTTGGACACCAGGGGATAACGCTCGCCGTGGAAGCGCAGGGTAATCTGCGACTCCTGGAAGCCATTGGCCTTGAAGAAGTCCTGGACCGCCAGGGCCCGGCGGCGTGACAGCTCACGGTTGGTCAGGCGGTTGCCACTGTTGTCGGAATGGCCATCAAGTTCGACATGATTGACGCTCGGGTCTGCCTTGATGAAGTCGAGCATGACCTGCAGCTGAGCCTTGGCCCGAGCGTCCAGCTCAATCCCCTCGCCGGGGAAGCCGATCTGGGTTTGCTTGATCTGTTCAAAGTTCTTCGGCAACAGTTTCGCCACGCAGCCCTGGTAATCGTTGAACGCCTTGTTGAAGCGCACGGGCAGCAGCCGGACTTCAGAAACGCGCCCATCCTCGGTGTTGCGTCGAACCACGGGGCTGCGACCTTCCATCAATCCGCTGATCAATCGGCCTGCCTGTACCTGGGAACTGTCGAACAGCACATCGCCGCTGCCGATCCTGACCGAGCCCAGGTTGATATCGCCGCGTCCTGGCTGCCACGGTGCCGCGGCCGCGAGCAACGTTGCGGAGCCGCCACCGAGCATCGGGTTATAAGCCTTGAGGCGGAACGTGGCCTGCTCCCCCGCCTTGCGCACGAATTCGCCACTGCCAAAATCAGTGATCGGCTGGCTCAGCCGGCACTCGAACTTGTCGCCTTCGACCGTCCACTCAATGCTCTCCAGACGGGTCTGGAAAGTGAGCGCCATGGCGGGAAGGCTGGCAAACACACTGAGCAAGGCTAGATAACGCTGGCGCACGGGAGGCTCCACTGACTTTTACACAAAGATCGACGCATGCTGGAGGCATGACGCCTGTCCGGCGCACTGCACGGATTCGTGGCACACCTGTAGGAGCTATCGGTAAGTTGCGCCAGAACTTGATAGCGGGTGCCTGAATCGGTCTTTTCCGGTAGCATTCCCCAGAGTTTGACCCGCCTGGAAGCCCCCCAATGTCCGACCGCCTGACCCTGCTGCGTCCCGACGACTGGCATATTCATCTTCGCGATGGTGCTGTGTTGACCCATACCGTCGCCGATGTCGCGCGCACCTTCGGGCGCGCAATCATCATGCCTAACCTGGTTCCGCCAGTGCGCAACGCCGCCGAGGCCGACGGCTATCGCCAGCGCATCCTCGCCGCACGCCCCGCTGGCAGCCGCTTCGAACCGTTGATGGTGCTGTACCTCACCGACCGCACCCAGCCCGAAGAGATCCGCGAGGCCAAGGCCAGCGGCTTCGTCCATGCCGCCAAGCTGTACCCGGCCGGGGCCACCACCAACTCCGACTCCGGCGTCACCAGCATCGACAAGATTTTCCCGGCGCTGGAGGCCATGGCCGAAGTGGGCATGCCGTTGTTGATCCATGGTGAAGTCACCCGGGGCGACGTCGACGTGTTCGACCGCGAGAAAATCTTCATCGACGAGCACATGCGCCGCGTCGTGGAGCGTTTCCCGACGCTCAAGGTGGTGTTCGAACACATCACCACCGGCGATGCCGTGCAGTTCGTCAACGAGGCTCCGGCCAATGTCGGCGCGACCATTACCGCCCATCACCTGCTGTATAACCGCAATCACATGCTGGTGGGTGGGATCCGGCCGCACTTCTATTGCCTGCCGATCCTCAAGCGCAATACCCACCAGGAAGCCTTGCTGGACGCCGCCACCAGCGGCAGCGCCAAGTTTTTCCTCGGCACCGACTCGGCCCCCCACGCACAGCATGCCAAGGAAGCGGCCTGCGGTTGCGCCGGTTGCTACACCGCCTATGCCGCCATCGAGATGTACGCCGAAGCGTTCGAACAGCGCAACGCGCTGGACAAACTCGAAGGCTTCGCCAGCCTGCATGGCCCACGTTTCTATGGCCTGCCGGTAAACACCGATCGTATTACCCTGGTCCGCGATGAGTGGACCGCCCCCGCCAGCCTGCCTTTCGGCGACTTGGCTGTCATCCCGCTGCGCGCCGGTGAAAAACTGCGCTGGCGCCTGCTGGAGGAAAACGCGTGAGTGAAGATCATTTCGACGACGAACTGGACGGCAATGGTGGTTCGGGCTGCGCCCGTCACCCCATGGCTGCTCGGTTCCGTGGCTATCTGCCGGTTGTCGTCGACGTAGAGACCGGCGGTTTCAACTCCGCCACCGACGCCTTGCTGGAAATCGCCGCGACCACCATCGGCATGGACGAAAAAGGCTTTGTGTTCCCTGACCACACCTACTTCTTCCGTGTCGAACCGTTCGAAGGCGCCAACGTCGAAGCGGCGGCCCTGGAATTCACCGGAATCAAGCTCGATCACCCGTTGCGCATGGCGGTCAGCGAAGAAACGGCCCTGACCGACATCTTCCGTGGCGTGCGCAAGGCGCTCAAGGCCAATGGTTGCAAGCGCGCGATCCTGGTCGGCCACAACAGCAGCTTCGACCTGGGCTTCCTCAACGCCGCCGTCGCGCGCCTGGACATGAAGCGCAACCCGTTCCATCCGTTCTCCAGCTTCGATACCGCGACCCTGGCTGGCCTGGCGTACGGCCAGACCGTCCTGGCCAAGGCGTGCCAGGCTGCCGACATCGATTTCGATGGCCGTGAAGCCCACTCGGCCCGCTACGACACCGAGAAGACCGCCGAGCTGTTCTGCGGCATCGTCAACCGGTGGAAAGAGATGGGTGGCTGGCAGGATTTCAACGACTAGAGAGAGCCATTGTGGCGAGGCGGGACTGCCCTGTAGGAGCTGCCGCAGGCTGCGATCTTTTGATCTTAGGCTTTCACCCAAGATTCAACTGGCTGAGGAAAGATCGCAGCCTCGTTACACTCGACAGCTCCTACAACACCCATAAAAAAACCGGCCCATCATGGGCCGGTTTTTTTATGCCTGTGTGCGCTTACAGCTTGTCGCTGTGCTCGCCCAGGTAAGCAGCAACGCCTTCAGGCGAAGCGGTCATGCCCTTGTCGCCTTTTTTCCAGTTGGCCGGGCAGACTTCGCCGTGCTCTTCGTGGAATTGCAGCGCGTCGACCAGGCGGATCAGTTCTTCCATGTTACGGCCCAGTGGCAGGTCGTTGATGATCTGCGAACGGACAACGCCTTTGTCGTCGATCAGGAACGCGCCACGGAAGGCCACGCCGCCTTCGGACTCAACGTCATAGGCCTTGGCGATTTCGTGCTTCATGTCGGCAGCCATGGTGTATTTCACCTGACCGATACCGCCATTGTTGATCGGGGTGTTGCGCCAGGCGTTGTGGGTGAAGTGCGAGTCGATCGAAACAGCGACCACTTCGACGTTGCGCGCCTTGAAATCGTCCATGCGGTGATCCAGTGCGATCAGCTCGGACGGGCAGACGAAGGTGAAGTCCAGTGGATAGAAGAACACCAGGCCGTATTTGCCTTTGATGGCCGAGGACAGGGTGAAGCTGTCGACGATTTCGCCGTTGCCGAGGACGGCTGGAACGGTGAAGTCTGGGGCTTGTTTGCCTACGAGTACGCTCATTGGATATCTCCTGATGTAATAGCGTGAAAACAAGGTCCGGGCCAGCCTGTCACCCTCAGGCGACAGCCCTGTGACACGAACCCGCTTGCAAGGGCCGATCATCATACACCGCGCATTTGGACTGTCTTCAACGGTTTTTCGGTGGCATCGAAAAATCGCCGCCCCGCTTCATGCCGCACCAGTCGTCCTGGATAAACCGTTCGTCAGCCTGGCAACGTTCTGGCGCAAGACCTTGAGAAACCACTTTGACAATCATTCTCGTTAACATTAAGATCCATCCCAATTGAGTCACAACCAGCGACGGTTCTCACTTATGTATGTATGCCTCTGCACTGGCGTCACCGACGGGCAAATCCGCGAAGCGATCTACGAAGGTTGCTGCAGCTATCGCGAAGTCCGCCAGGCCACCGGCGTAGCCAGCCAATGCGGCAAATGTGCCTGCCTGGCCAAGGAAGTGGTTCGTGAAACCCTCGCCAAAGTGCAAACGGCACAGGCCTCGATCTCCTACCCGGTAGAATTTAGCGCCGCGTAACAGCACGTAATAAACAGTTTTCAAGGAACCGGACCCAGTGTCCGGTTTTTTTATGCCTGTAAATCAAATGCTTAGCGTCCAGACGCGGAACACAAACATTCTTATTCCGATTAATTTTCATTTATTATTCAATAACTTAGGTTTGACACTCGTAAATGCGCGGCTCAAACTCTGCCTTATACACAGCTATTACAGGGCAGGCCTCATCATGAAAGGCGACATTACAGTCATCCAGCATCTCAACAAGATCCTTGCCAATGAGCTGGTCGCGATCAACCAATACTTCCTGCATGCGCGCATGTACGAGGATTGGGGCCTGAACAAGCTGGGCAAGCACGAGTACCACGAATCCATCGACGAGATGAAGCACGCGGACAAGCTGATCAAGCGCATCCTGTTCCTCGAAGGCCTGCCGAACGTCCAGGACCTGGGCAAGCTGCACATCGGCGAACACACCCGCGAGATGCTTGAGTGCGACCTGCGTATCGAGCGCACCGGCCACGCCGACCTGAAGGCCGCTATCGCCCATTGCGAAAGCGTTGGCGACTTCGGTAGCCGTGAACTGCTGGAAGACATCCTCGAATCCGAGGAAGAGCACATCGACTGGCTGGAAACCCAATTGGGCCTGATCGACAAAGTCGGTCTTGAGAACTACCTGCAATCGCAGATGGGTGAAGAGTAAGCTTCCCCGAAAGCCAGCCACTAAAAAGCCCCGCCCTCTTTCGAGAGGCGGGGCTTTTTATTACCTGGGTTTCCAGGCCCACCTAAATCCACTGTGGGAGCGAGCTTGCTCGCTCCCACAAGGGTTCGTGTTCACCACAACCGGTGTAGTGAACAGAACCTCATGGATCAGGCTTCGGTCTTGTTCGCCGCTGCTGCTTCCACAGCTGCCTTGATCGTGGCCTGCAGAGAGCCGTCAGCGGCCATCTCGGTCATGATGTCGCTACCGCCGATCAGTTCACCACCCACCCACAGCTGTGGGAAGGTTGGCCAGTTGGCGTACTTGGGCAGGTTGGCGCGGATTTCCGGGTTCTGCAGGATGTCCACGTAGGCAAACTTCTCGCCACACGCCATCACAGCCTGAGCAGCCTTGGCCGAGAAACCGCACTGTGGCGCGTTCGGCGAGCCTTTCATGTAAAGCAGGATGGTGTTGTTGGCAATCTGGTCTTTAATCGTTTCGATGATATCCATGGAGCACCTCGGCTTAAAACTTTTGCGACTTAAGTTGTCGACACGGTGACGCATTGTAACGGAAAGCCGAACCTGCTCCAGAGACAATTTTACGCAGCCGCCACCTTCACCGGTACGCCGTTAAGCGCCGCGTTGCCGGACAACTCATCGAGCTGACAATCATCGGTCAGGTCGTTGGCGCTGGAGCCTGGCTGGCCGCTGGCAATGGTCATCTGCACGCCCGGCCGGGCATGGCCCCAACCGTGGGGCAGGCTGACCACGCCTTTCATCATATCCAGGCTGCCCAGCACCTCGACTTCGATGACGCCCACCCGCGAACTGACGGTCACCCGTTGCCCGTCGACCAGACCGCGACTGGCGAGGTCATCCGGGTGCATCAACAATTGGTGGCGTGGCTTGCCCTTCACCAGTCGATGAAAATTATGCATCCAGGAGTTGTTGCTGCGCACATGGCGACGGCCAATCATCAGCAACTCATCCGGTTTTGGCGCCTGCAACGCGGCAAAGCGCGCAAGGTCAGCAAGAATCACCGCTGGCGCGGCCTGCACCCGTTGGTTTTCGGTTTTCAGCCGCGCAGCCAGGTTGGGCTTGAGCGCGCCGAGGTCGATGCCATGGGGATGATCGAACAGGGTCGCCAGGGACAACTTGTGCGGCGAGGCGTCGCCATACGCCCCGCTGCGCAGGCCAAAATCGATCATCTGCGCCGGCGGCATGGTCGGCTTGAGTTCCTTGCCGGTTCGGGCGGCAAAGGCCTTGGCCAGGCCGACGAAGATTTCCCAATCGTGCAGCGCACCCTCGGGCTTGGGCAGGATCGCCCGGTTGAAACGGGTCACGTTGCGCACTGCGAACAGGTTGAACGTGGTGTCGTAATGATCGTTCTCCAGGGCCGAGGTCGAGGGCAGGATCAGGTCGGCGTAACGCGTGGTTTCGTTGATGTACAAATCGAGGCTGACCATGAATTCCAACCCGTCCAGGGCCTGCTCCAGTTGCCGCCCGTTGGGCGTGGACAGCACCGGGTTGCCGGCCACGGTGACCAGCGCACGAATCTGGCCTTCGCCCTCGGTGAGCATCTCCTCGGCCAGGGCCGACACCGGCAACTCCCCGGAATACTCGGGACGCCCGGACACCCGGCTCTGCCAACGATTGAAATGCCCGCCCGAGGTGGTCGCGACCAGATCCACCGCCGGCTCGGTGCACAGCGCCCCGCCCACCCGATCAAGATTACCGGTGACCAGGTTGATCAACTGGATCAGCCAATGGCACAGCGTGCCAAACGCTTGGGTCGAGACCCCCATCCGCCCGTAGCACACCGCTGACGGCGCGGCGGCGAAGTCCCGGGCCAATTGCCGGATCTGCGCTGCAGGCACCGCACAGAGCGGGCTCATGGCTTCAGCCGTGAACGTGGCAACGGCCTCGCGCACCTCGTCCAGGCCGTCCACCGGCAGGTGGCTGTCACGGGTCAGGCCTTCGCTGAACAATGTATTGAGCAAACCAAACAGCAGCGCAGCATCACCGCCGGGGCGTACGAAGACATGCTGGTTGGCAATGGCCGCCGTTTCGCTGCGGCGCGGATCGACCACCACCACTTTGCCGCCACGGGCCTGGATCGCCTTGAGGCGCTTTTCCACATCCGGAACGGTCATGATGCTGCCGTTGGACGCCAGCGGATTACCGCCCAGGATCAGCATGAAGTCGGTGTGGTCGATGTCCGGAATCGGCAGCAGCAGGCCGTGGCCGTACATCAGATAGCTGGTCAGGTGATGGGGCAGTTGGTCCACCGAAGTCGCCGAGAAACGGCTGCGGGTTTTCAACAGGCCCAGGAAATAGTTGCTGTGGGTCATCAGCCCATAGTTATGCACGCTGGGGTTGCCCTGGTAGACCGCCACCGCGTTCTGGCCGTGGCGCGCCTGGATGTCCGCCAGGCGCTCGGCCACCAACGCGAAGGCGTCGTCCCAGGCAATGGGTTGCCATTCGCTGCCAACGCGCTGCATGGGCTGGCGCAGCCGGTCTGGGTCGTTCTGGATATCTTGCAGGGCCACCGCCTTGGGGCAGATGTGACCGCGGCTGAAGGTGTCCAGCGCATCGCCCTTGATCGAGGTGATCGCCAGGCCCTGGCCGTCGGTTTCGGTGGTTTCGAGGGTCAAGCCGCAGATGGCTTCACACAGATGGCACGCACGGTGGTGGAGAGTCTTGGTCATGGCCAGTCTCTGTTTTATTCGTGGCGGGCGCTTTCGGCCGCGGGAACAAAACTATGGCGCGTGATTCCCGGCAGCGCCAGCGACGTTCGTCCTGTGAATTGCCGGGCATCAGGCCCACCGATGAGAGGGTGTCAAGGCTGGTCGGGAGGCGGTGCCAGCAGCTGGATTTCTTCGACGGTTTCCACCTGCTCCTGGGCAATGGGCACACCCGTGAGCTCGCCAATCAGCCGCCAATGCTCGTCGAGCCCGCTGCTGATAGTCGCCATGCGGTCGATCATCCGACGGCCCGCGGCCTTGGTCACCTCATCATCGCTGCGCAGCAATTCGAATGACATAGAAGTCACCGAAGCCGTCAGGTGCGTCAGCGAGCGTGCAGTCAGCCCCAGCAATTCCATCAATTGTTGCTCTTTCGAATCCATTTCGGGCTCCTGTGCCGCTGTGGCTCATTTATAACCCAGGCCTTTGCATTAGGAAATGTTTCACAACCACCAGTAGACAGGCGCAAGGACGGGATGCCACGGCGTAAACCGACCATTCTCCATGGCACGCCCGCCGCGCTTGATTGCCAAGCCCAGCAACGCCAGTGTACAAATGGGTCGCTGCTGTCAGGAAACCGGCCACAAATATGCCATCGCATTCGCGTGATGGCCTCGCTGAAATCCCCAAAAACCGTAGCCCTATTGGTAAGACGCGACATTTAATTATAAGATCGCGCCTTCCCCTATTTCGTCGCCCCGTGCGGCTTTTGCCGCAGGTCTCGCCCGTTTTTTGAATAAACAAGGCTTTGAGCATCTGCGGTCAGTTACAAAAAGGTAGTCAATCATGAGCGCAAGGCACTTTCTCTCCCTGATGGATTTCACGCCCGATGAGTTGCTCGGCGTGATCCGTCGAGGCGTGGAGCTCAAGGACCTGCGTAACCGCGGCGTACTGTTCGAGCCCTTGAAAAACCGCGTGCTGGGGATGATCTTCGAGAAGTCATCGACCCGCACCCGCATCTCTTTCGAAGCCGGCATGATCCAGCTGGGCGGCCAGGCGATCTTCCTGTCGCCCCGCGACACCCAACTGGGCCGTGGCGAACCGGTCAGCGATTGCGCCATCGTCATGTCGAGCATGCTGGACGCGGTGATGATCCGTACCTTTGCCCACAGCACCCTGACCGAGTTTGCGGCCCATTCCCGCGTACCCGTCATCAATGGCCTGTCCGATGACCTGCACCCCTGCCAGTTGCTGGCCGACATGCAGACCTTCCTCGAGCACCGCGGCTCGATTCAGGGCAAGACCGTGGCCTGGATCGGCGACGGCAACAACATGTGCAACAGCTATATAGAAGCGGCGCTGCAATTCGACTTCCAGCTGCGCATTGCCTGCCCTGAAGGTTATGACCCCAATGCCGAGCTGCTCGCCAAGGCCGGGGACCGCGTGACCATCGTGCGTGATCCGAAACAGGCCGTGGCTGGCGCGCACCTGGTGAGCACCGACGTCTGGACCTCCATGGGCCAGGAAGAAGAAACCGCCAAGCGCCTCAAGCTGTTCGCGCCACTGCAGGTCAACCGGGCCTTGCTCGACCTGGCGGATGCCGACGTGCTGTTCATGCACTGCCTGCCGGCCCACCGTGGCGAGGAGATCAGCTTCGATTTGCTCGATGACCCACGTTCGGTGGCCTGGGACCAGGCAGAGAATCGCCTCCATGCGCAAAAGGCGCTGCTCGAGTTCCTGGTCGAGCCGGCGTATCGCCACGCATGAGCCACTCGCTGCTGCTGAATTTGCAAAACCTGGCCTGCGGCTACCAAAACCAACGGGTCGTGCAGAACCTCAACCTGCACCTCAATGCCGGCGATATCGGTTGCCTGCTCGGTTCGTCCGGGTGCGGCAAGACCACCACGTTGCGCGCCATCGCCGGCTTCGAACCGGTGCACGAGGGTGAAATCCAACTGGCCGGGGAAACCATTTCCCGCGCCGGTTTCACCCTCGCCCCGGAAAAACGCCGTATTGGCATGGTGTTCCAGGACTATGCCCTGTTTCCCCACCTGAGCGTGGCCGAGAACATCGCCTTTGGCATTCGCAAGCATCCGGACAAGGATCGCGTCGTCGAAGAGTTGCTGGAACTGGTCAACCTCAAGCACCTGGGCAAGCGTTTTCCCCATGAATTGTCCGGCGGTCAGCAACAGCGCGTGGCCCTGGCCCGCGCGCTGGCACCAGAACCACAACTGTTGTTGCTCGATGAGCCGTTCTCCAATCTCGATGGCGAGTTGCGACGCAAGCTCAGCCATGAAGTGCGGGATATTCTCAAGGCCCGCGGCACCAGCGCGATCCTGGTCACACACGATCAGGAAGAAGCCTTCGCCGTGAGTGACCATGTCGGGGTATTCAAGGAAGGTCGACTGGAACAGTGGGACACGCCCTACAACCTGTATCACGAACCGCTGACGCCATTTGTCGCCAGCTTCATTGGCCAGGGCTATTTCATTCGCGGCCGGCTCGACAGCCCGGAATCGGTGCAAACCGAGTTGGGCACCCTGCGCGGTAACCGGGCCTACACCTGGCCCATCGGCGGTGCGGTGGATGTGTTGCTGCGTCCAGACGATATCGTCTACGCACCGGACAGCCCGCTCACCGCCAGCATTGTCGGCAAGACCTTCCTGGGCGCTTCAACCTTGTATCGCCTGCAATTGCCCACAGGCGCGCAACTGGAATCGATCTTCCCCAGCCACGCCGACCATCAGCTCGGGGACAGTGTCGGCATCCGCGTGGCCGCTGAACACCTGGTGCTGTTCCAGGCCTCGGGCAGCACCGCGGCGCACATCCCGCTGGTGGACAGCGGTGTGCGGCGCTATAGCCTGTAGGAGCTGTAGGAGCTGTGTAGGAGCTGTCGAGTGCAACGAGGCTGCGATCTTTCCGCTGCCAATTGAATCTCAAGCGAAAGATCAAAAGATCAAAAGATCAAAAGATCGCAGGCTTCGCCAGCTCCTACAGGGCGCAAACCAGCGGGGGAATGCCATCACCCCAGCATCAACGTCCCACTGGCCACCAACGTCGCATTCCCGCCGATCTTCACCCGCTCACCCTCCAACCGGCAGAACAACGCCCCGCCCCGGGCCGAGCATTGGTAAGCCGTCAGCCCGTGCTTGCCCAAGCGCTTGGACCAATAGGGAATCAGGCTGCAGTGGGTCGAGCCCGTCACCGGATCTTCGTTGATGCCGATCGCCGGGGCAAAATAGCGCGAGACAAAATCATGCTTGCTCCCCGGCGCGGTCACGATAGCGCCAGGCCAAGGCAGTTTTGCCAGGGCCGCCATGTCCGGTTTGCAATCGAGTACCGCTTGCTCCGATTCCAGCACCACGAACAGCTCGTTGGAGCTCAGCACGTCCACCGCTTCGACACCCAAGGCATTCTGGACGGCCAGGGATGCACCCAACTCGGCAGGCACGACGGCCGGAAAATCCAGCCACAGCCGATCACCTTCACGCGTCACGCTCAACGAACCGGACTTGCAGATGAAATCCAGTCGCTCGACCGTTTCGTGGTAGACCTCGAACAGCACATAAGCGCTGGCCAACGTGGCGTGCCCGCACAGCGGCACTTCGGTGGTGGGCGTAAACCAGCGGATATGCCAATGCTGACCTTCACGCACCAGAAACGCGGTTTCAGCCAGGTTATGTTCGGCGGCGATCTTCTGCATCAAGTCATCGGCAAGCCAACCGTCGAGCCGATAGACCATCGCCGGGTTACCGCCGAATGGTCGGTCACTGAACGCATCGACCTGATGAAACGCAAGCTGCATGGCACTTCTCCTTTTTATTGATGCGCCAGCATGCGGTGCAGCGGCACGGCTTATCCAGTGACAGATCAGTAGAATTTCCACCCTACAGCGTAGGATGAAAGCCCTGCCCCCTAGCTTAGCCTTTCAGGCGAGGACGCTTGCTCCCGCTCGACTGCGCGGCCGTTATTCAAGCACGTCCAATGTCAGCAAACGCCGCCCCGGTATGCTCCTTCAAAACCGAAGGCGCCAACTCGACTTCCAAGCCGCGGCGTCCCGCACTGACAAACATACTGGCGAGCGGCTGTGCGGAACTGTCGATAAAAGTGCGCAGGCGCTTCTTCTGCCCCAGCGGGCTGATCCCGCCGAGCAAATAACCGGTCGAACGCTGCGCGGCGGCTGGGTCGGCCATCTCGACCTTTTTCACCCCGGCGGCATGGGCCAGGCCTTTCAAGTCCAGGCTCCCGGCCACGGGCACCACCGCCACCAACAACTCACCCTTTTCGCTGGCCGCCAACAACGTCTTGAACACCTGCGCCGGATCCAGCCCGAGCTTTTCCGCCGCTTCCAAACCGTAGGACGCGGCCTTGGGATCGTGTTCGTAACTGTGGATGCGATGTTCGGCGCGCACTTTCTTAAGCAGATCCAACGCGGGTGTCATGACTGCTCCTGACAAGGAAATGAAAAAAAGAGTGGCCGGATTCTAAGCCATCGCCAGCGAAAAGGCTTGGGAGGCGCCGAGAGTTCCGGTGATCCGCCGCCAGTGGAAGAGTCATTCACGTCACGAATAGTTGAAATGTGACCGACGGTTCACTTTCGACCTTTGACACCAGCGTTTCTTGTCTATATTTTTTCGAAACTGAAAGTCATATCGCAGGTCTCAAACAGCAACCCGAGATCAGGATGGGGATCCTGCCTCGGTGGAGATCGCGCAATCGAGCTTTATCGAAGGCGCAGCAAAACAACAAAAAACCGAGGTTTGAATGACAACTGCTTTACAACAGCCGTCCCTGTCCAGCCAATGCCTGGCTGAATTCCTGGGCACTGCCCTGCTGATTTTTTTCGGTACCGGTTGCGTCGCGGCGCTCAAAGTCGCGGGTGCCAGCTTCGGCTTGTGGGAAATCAGCATCATCTGGGGCGTCGGCGTCAGCATGGCGATCTATCTGAGCGCGGGCATTTCCGGCGCCCATCTCAACCCCGCCGTCAGCATTGCCCTGTGCATTTTCACTGACTTCGAAAAGCGCAAACTGCCGCTCTATATAGTTTCCCAAGTGGCCGGTGCTTTCTGCGGCGCCCTCCTGGTCTACACGCTGTACAGCAACCTATTCTTCGATTTCGAACAGTCCCGGCACATGATTCGAGGCACCGAAGCCAGCCTCGAACTGGCCTCGGTGTTCTCCACCTATCCGCACGCAGCGCTGTCCACCGGCCAAGCCTTCCTCGTGGAGGTGATCATTACGGCCATCCTGATGGGAGTGATCATGTCCCTGACCGATGACAACAATGGTTTGCCTCGAGGCCCACTGGCGCCGCTGCTGATCGGCCTGCTGATTGCCGTGATCGGCAGTTCCATGGGGCCGCTGACAGGCTTTGCGATGAACCCGGCGCGGGACTTCGGTCCTAAACTGATGACTTTCTTCGCCGGCTGGGGTGAAATTTCCCTCACGGGTGGACGCGACATCCCGTACTTCCTGGTTCCGATTTTTGCCCCGATCGTGGGGGCGTGCCTGGGTGCTGCGGCTTATCGCGGCTTGATTGCCCGCCACCTGCCCAGCGCCATAACTGCTACAAAGGATGCAAAACCGGCCATTGACGGCAAGCCCAGAACATCCTGAAACAGTCGACGCAGGCTCCTGCCATTCCAGCCTGCGCCGTGGCTTCTTCCCTAATTTACGTCCCAAGGCAATCGACATGACTGACATCCAGAACAAGAACTACATCATTGCCCTCGACCAGGGTACGACCAGCTCGCGCGCGATCATCTTCGACCGTGACGCCAACGTGGTCTGCACCGCCCAGCGCGAATTCGCCCAGCATTACCCACAGGCCGGCTGGGTCGAACACGACCCGATGGAAATCTTCGCCACCCAGAGCGCGGTCATGGTCGAAGCCCTCGCCCAGGCCGGCCTGCACCATGACCAGGTGGCTGCCATCGGCATCACCAACCAGCGTGAAACCACCGTGGTCTGGGACAAGACCACCGGCCGGCCGATCTACAACGCCATCGTCTGGCAATGCCGCCGCAGTACCGAAATCTGCCAGCAGCTCAAGCGCGATGGCCACGAGCAATACATCAGCCAAACCACCGGCCTGGTCACCGACCCGTACTTTTCCGGCACCAAGCTCAAGTGGATCCTGGACAACGTCGAAGGCAGCCGCGAGCGTGCGCGCAACGGTGAACTGCTGTTCGGCACCGTCGACAGCTGGCTGATCTGGAAATTCACCGGCGGCAAAGTCCACGTCACCGACTACACCAACGCCTCGCGCACCATGCTCTTCAACATTCACTCGCTGGAATGGGACGCGAAGATGCTCGACATCCTCGACATCCCCCGCGAAATGCTCCCGCAAGTGAAATCGTCCTCGGAGATCTATGGCCGCACCAAGAGCGGCATCGCCATCGGCGGCATTGCCGGCGACCAGCAGGCGGCGCTTTTCGGCCAGATGTGCGTGGAGCCGGGCCAGGCGAAAAACACCTACGGCACCGGCTGCTTCCTGCTGATGAACACCGGCAGCAAGGCCGTCAAATCCAATCACGGCATGCTCACCACCATCGCCTGCGGCCCGCGCGGCGAAGTCGCCTACGCCCTGGAAGGCGCGGTCTTCAATGGTGGTTCCACGGTCCAGTGGCTGCGCGATGAACTGAAGATCATCAACGACGCGCTGGATACCGAATACTTTGCCAACAAGGTCAAGGACAGCAACGGCGTGTACCTGGTGCCCGCCTTCACCGGCCTGGGCGCTCCGTATTGGGACCCCTATGCCCGTGGCGCGCTGTTCGGCCTGACCCGCGGCGTACGCGTCGACCACATCATTCGCGCAGCACTGGAGTCGATTGCCTACCAGACCCGCGACGTACTCGACGCCATGCAGCAGGATTCGGGTGAACGCCTCAAGGCCCTGCGCGTCGACGGTGGCGCGGTGGCGAACAACTTCCTGATGCAATTCCAGGCCGACATCCTGGGTACCCAGGTCGAGCGCCCGAAAATGCGTGAAACCACCGCCCTGGGCGCGGCGTACCTGGCCGGCCTGGCGTGCGGCTTCTGGGGCAGCCTGGAAGAACTGCGCGGCAAAGCGGTGATCGAGCGCGAATTCGAACCGCAACTGGACGAGCAGGCGAAGGAAAAACTCTACGCCGGCTGGCAGAAGGCGGTCAGTCGCACCCGTGACTGGGAGCCCCATGAAGACGCTGAATAAAGCCTGATAAGGTTCTGAAACTGGTCGGGAGTGGATTCCTGCGGCATCATGGGCAAATTTTGTACGGCAGCCCAAAGGAAGCCCCATGAATCTGCCTCCCCGCCAGCAGCAAATCCTCGAACTGGTCCGCGAACGCGGCTATGTCAGCATCGAGGAAATGGCGCAGCTATTCGTCGTCACCCCGCAAACCATTCGCCGCGATATCAACCAACTGGCGGAAGTGAACCTGCTGCGTCGCTACCACGGCGGCGCCGCCTACGACTCAAGCGTGGAAAACACCGCCTACGCCATGCGCGCCGATCAGATGCGCGACGAGAAGCAACGCATCGCCGAAGCCATCGCCGCCCAGATCCCCGATCATGCCTCGCTGTTCATCAACATCGGCACCACCACCGAATCCATCGCCCGGGCACTGCTCAATCACAACCATCTGAAGGTCATCACCAATAACCTGCACGTGGCTTCGATCCTCAGCGCCAAGGACGACTTCGAAGTCCTGATCGCCGGCGGCAACGTACGGCGTGACGGCGGCGTGGTGGGTCAGGCCAGCGTCGATTTCATCAACCAGTTCAAGGTCGACTTCGCTCTGGTGGGTATCAGCGGGATCGATGAAGACGGCAGCCTGCTGGACTTCGACTACCAGGAAGTGCGGGTCTCCCAAGCCATCATCGCCAACGCCCGGCAAGTGCTATTGGCGGCGGACTCCAGCAAATTCGGGCGCAACGCCATGGTCCGCCTGGGCCCCATCAGCCTGATCGACTGCCTGGTGACCGACCAGCAACCCGTGCCGGCCCTGGCGCAATTGCTGAGCCAGCACAAGATTCGGCTGGAAGTGGTCTGACGATCTCCTCAATACCCTGTGGCAAGGCTGCTGTGGGAGCAAGGCTTGCCTGCGATGAAGGCGACACAGTTTCTAGATAGAACGAGTTGCCTGTTTCGCGAGCAAGCTTTGCTCCCACAAATCCCTCTCGCCACAAAAGCATGCCCAGGCACCTTCCCTCCTTCCATGTTCGAAAATTTTCCTTTCAGCTTCCCTTGATCAGTATTTTCAATCGAAGTTGACTGGCTGTTGCCGTCTTTATGGGCTAGTATTTTCGCAAATGAACATTTATGTTCGAATTCAAATATTTCGAAAAAGAGCCCGAGGCCAGCCGATGCCCACTTCTACCTTGCCTACGCCCCCTCTCGCCGAGGTTTACGACGTCGCCGTCATTGGTGGCGGTATCAACGGCGTGGGGATTGCCGCGGACGCTGCCGGTCGCGGTCTTTCGGTGTTCCTTTGCGAAAAGGACGACCTGGCCAGCCACACATCGTCGGCCAGCAGCAAGCTGATCCACGGTGGCCTGCGCTACCTCGAACATTATGAGTTCCGCCTGGTGCGCGAAGCGCTGGCCGAGCGCGAAGTACTGCTGACCAAGGCCCCGCACATCGTCAAGCAAATGCGCTTCGTGCTGCCTCACCGCCCACATCTGCGCCCGGCCTGGATGATCCGCGCCGGCCTGTTCCTCTACGATCACCTGGGCAAGCGTGAGCAGCTCGCCGGCTCGAAAAGCCTGAAGTTCGGTGCCGACAGCGCATTGAAAAGCGAGATCACCAAAGGTTTCGAATATTCCGACTGCTGGGTCGACGATGCGCGGCTGGTGGTGCTCAACGCCATGGCCGCCCGGGAAAAAGGCGCGCATATCCACACCCGCACCCGTTGCGTGAACGCCCGTCGCAGCAAAGGCCTGTGGCACTTGCATCTGGAACGTGCCGACGGCAGCCTGTTCTCGATCCGTGCCAAGGCATTGGTCAACGCCGCCGGCCCGTGGGTCGCCAAGTTCATTCGCGATGACCTGAAGCTGGAATCGCCCTACGGCATCCGCCTGATCCAAGGCAGCCACCTGATCGTGCCGAAACTCTACGAAGGCGAGCATGCGCATATTCTGCAAAACGAAGACCAGCGCATCGTGTTCACCATTCCGTACCTGAACCAGTTCACCCTGATAGGTACCACTGACCGCGAATACACCGGTGACCCGGCCAAAGTGGCGATCACCGAGGGCGAAACCGATTACCTGTTGAAGGTAGTCAATGCCCACTTCAAGAAGCAGATCAGCCGCGACGATATCCTGCACAGTTATTCCGGTGTGCGTCCGCTGTGCAATGACGAATCCGACAACCCGTCGGCCGTGACCCGCGACTACACCCTGGCGCTGTCGGGCGGTGGTGAAGAAGCCCCCTTGTTGTCGGTGTTCGGCGGCAAGCTGACCACCTACCGCAAACTGGCCGAATCGGCGATGGCGCAACTGGCCCCCTATTTCACCCAGATGCGTCCGAGCTGGACCGCCGTAGAGGCCCTCCCCGGCGGTGAAAACATGACCACCCCGCAGGCGCTTTGCTCGGCGATCCGCGACAAGTTCGACTGGCTGCCAACCGACATTGCCCGCCGCTGGGCCACCACCTACGGCAGCCGCACCTGGCGCATGCTCGAAGGCGTGCACAACCTGGGCGACCTGGGCGAGCACATCGGCGCCGGTCTCTATACCCGCGAAGTCGATTACCTGTGCAGCGACGAGTGGGCCGTCGATGCCCAGGACATCCTGTGGCGCCGCAGCAAGCTGGGCTTGTTCACCACCCCGGTCGAGCAGGAGAAACTGCAGCAGTACCTGGACAAGGTCGAACACAACCGCCGCAAGATCGAAGCGGCCTGACCGATACCCGGCTGAACCCAAGAGCCCCTGAATCCTGAGATTCAGGGGCTTTTTGCTATCTGGGCTCCACCGACGCCCCCCTGTGGGAGCGAGCTTGCTCGCGATGAGGCCAGCACATTCAACCTCTATGGGACTGACCCACCGCTATCGCGAGCAAGCTCGCTCCCACAATGGATCGAGGCAGGCTCAAGGTATTCGGTTTTCCGAACAAGACCCACCAGTCAGTTCGGCTAACCGGATAAATCAGGTCGCATAAAACCTGAAAAAAAACATTAACTTCTTTTAAAAACAATGATTTACCCATACTCGACTGGCCTGGCACGACTCATGCTCTACACTCCTGGAGACGAATGCCTGTACGCCAACACAACAGGAGCTGCCAGGCACTTCGAAGTACTCAGGGCCGACAAACCGGCCGAAATAAAAAAAACAATGTCGAGGAAACATCGATGCGTATCGTTCCCCATCTCCTGGGCGCAGCCATTGCTGCCGCTCTGATCAGCACTCCGGTTTTCGCAGCCGAACTGACCGGCACACTGAAAAAGATCAAAGAGTCCGGCGTTGTCACGCTGGGACATCGCGACGCTTCCATTCCGTTTTCCTACATCGCGGACGCTTCCGGCAAGCCGGTCGGCTACTCCCACGATATCCAGCTGAAAGTCGTCGAAGCGCTGAAAAAAGACCTGGACCTGCCCAACCTGCAGGTCAAGTACAACCTGGTCACCTCGCAAACCCGTATCCCGCTGGTGCAGAACGGCACCGTGGACCTGGAATGCGGTTCCACCACCAACAACGTCGAGCGTCAGCAGCAGGTTGACTTCTCCGTTGGCATCTTCGAGATCGGCACCAAGCTGCTGTCCAAGAAAGATTCCAAGTACAAGGATTTCGACGACCTCAAGGGCAAGAACGTCGTGACCACCGCCGGCACCACGTCCGAGCGCCTGCTCAAGTCGATGAACGCCGACAAGCAGATGGGCATGAACGTCATCTCCGCCAAGGACCACGGCGAATCCTTCCAGATGCTGGAATCGGGTCGCGCCGTTGCGTTCATGATGGACGACGCCCTGCTGGCTGGCGAAGCCGCCAAGGCCAAGAAAGCCGATGACTGGGCCGTGACCGGCACCCCACAGTCCTACGAAATCTACGGCTGCATGATGCGCAAGGGCGACGAGCCGTTCAAAAAGGCTGTCGATGACGCCATCAAGGCCACCTACGCTTCGGGCGAGATCAACAAGATCTACGAAAAATGGTTCATGCAACCTATCCCGCCAAAAGGCCTGAACCTGAACTTCCCGATGAGCGACGAACTCAAGGCACTGATCGCCAAGCCGACCGATAAAGCGGCTGACGACAAGAAATCCTGATTTCTGACTAACCTTATCTCCTGAAGGGGCCCGGCCCTTTCAGGGGATGGTCACTCCCTGCTGGCAAATCTGGAAACACTCGAACCGGTGGCTGTCGAGCCGATGGCGTGTGCCTGGCCTCCAAGCCGGGCGGGAACGGAGTTTCCCCAGGCGGGCATTTGTACATCGAACGATCTGAGGGGAGACCCTAATGAATTACAACTGGGACTGGGGCGTGTTCTTCAAGTCCACCGGCGTGGGCAGCGAGACTTATCTCGACTGGTACGTGGCCGGCCTGGGCTGGACTATCGCCATCGCCGTCGTAGCCTGGATCATCGCCCTGCTGCTGGGCTCGGTACTAGGCGTCATGCGTACCGTGCCGAACCGGCTGGTGTCGGGTATCGCCACGTGCTACGTGGAGCTTTTCCGTAACGTGCCGCTGCTGGTGCAGCTGTTCATCTGGTACTTCCTGGTGCCGGACCTGCTGCCCGCCGATATGCAGGAGTGGTACAAGCAGGACCTGAACCCGACCACCTCGGCCTACCTGAGCGTCGTGGTGTGCCTGGGCCTGTTCACCGCCGCCCGGGTCTGCGAACAGGTGCGCACCGGTATCCAGGCGCTGCCGCGCGGCCAGGAATCCGCCGCCCGCGCCATGGGCTTCAAGCTGCCGCAGATCTACTGGAACGTGCTGCTGCCCCAGGCCTACCGGATCATCATTCCGCCGCTTACCTCGGAATTCCTCAACGTCTTCAAGAACTCCTCCGTGGCCTCGCTGATCGGCCTGATGGAGTTGCTCGCGCAGACCAAGCAGACCGCCGAGTTCTCCGCCAACCTGTTCGAAGCCTTCACCCTGGCCACGCTGATCTATTTCACCCTGAACATGAGCCTGATGCTGCTCATGCGCATGGTCGAGAAGAAAGTCGCGGTGCCCGGCCTGATCTCCGTGGGGGGTAAATAATGGAATTCGACTTCACTGGCATCATCCCGGCCATTCCCGGTTTGTGGAACGGCATGGTGATGACCCTCAAGCTGATGGCCCTGGGTGTCGTCGGCGGGATCATCCTGGGCACGATCCTGGCGCTGATGCGCCTGTCCCACAACAAGCTGGTGTCCAATATCGCTGGCGCCTACGTCAACTATTTCCGCTCGATTCCGCTGCTGCTGGTCATCACCTGGTTCTACCTGGCGGTGCCGTTCGTGCTGCGCTGGATCACCGGCGAAGACACGCCGATCGGCGCGTTCGGCTCCTGCGTCGTGGCGTTCATGATGTTCGAGGCGGCGTACTTCTGCGAAATCGTCCGGGCCGGCGTGCAGTCGATCCCCAAGGGCCAGATGGGCGCCGCCCAGGCACTGGGGATGAATTATGGCCAGGTCATGCGCCTGATCATCCTGCCCCAGGCGTTTCGCAAGATGACCCCGCTGCTGCTGCAACAAAGCATCATCCTGTTTCAGGACACCTCGCTGGTCTACACGGTCGGCCTGGTGGACTTCCTCAATGCTTCGCGGGCCAATGGCGACATCATCGGCCGCTCCAATGAGTTCCTGATCATCGCAGGTCTCGTGTACTTCACAATCAGCTTTGCCGCCTCGCTGCTGGTCAAGCGTCTGCAAAAAAGGTTCGCCGTATGATCTCTATCAAGAACATCAACAAGTGGTATGGGGACTTCCAGGTACTGACCAATTGCAGCACCGAGGTCAGCAAGGGTGAGGTGGTGGTGGTGTGCGGGCCGTCCGGTTCGGGCAAATCCACGCTTATCAAGTGCGTGAACGCCCTGGAACCGTTCCAGAAAGGCGACATCGTGGTCGATGGCACGTCCATCGCCGACCCGAAGACCAACCTGCCGAAACTGCGTTCGCGCGTGGGCATGGTGTTCCAGCATTTCGAACTGTTCCCGCACCTGACCATCACCGAGAACCTGACCATCGCGCAGATCAAGGTGCTGGGCCGCAGCAAGGAAGAAGCCACCAAGAAAGGTCTGCAACTGCTTGAGCGGGTCGGCCTCTCGGCCCACGCCCACAAGCACCCGGGCCAGCTCTCCGGCGGCCAGCAGCAGCGCGTGGCGATTGCCCGTGCCCTGGCGATGGACCCGGTGGTGATGCTGTTCGACGAACCGACCTCGGCCCTCGACCCGGAAATGGTCAACGAAGTGCTCGACGTCATGGTGCAACTGGCCCACGAAGGCATGACCATGATGTGCGTGACCCACGAAATGGGCTTCGCCCGCAAAGTGGCGAACCGGGTGATCTTCATGGACCAGGGCCAGATCATCGAAGACTGCAAGAAAGAAGAGTTCTTCGGCGACATCAGCGCCCGCTCCGAACGCGCGCAGCATTTCCTTGAGAAAATCCTGCAGCACTAAAAACACATTTGCGAAAGCTCCCACAAGGGACCGTGGTGACTCTGAGTAAGTGTTGTGGTTGACCCAAGGCTTCTGTGATGAAATGCGACCCCACCCTCTATCGCGCCGCGCCGCCATCACTCGCCGTGAAACCCCGCCTGATCCGCCATCTGTTCCTGCCGCCACTGATCATCGCCCTGATGATCGGCCTGGGTTACCTCGGCTTCTGGATCAGCGAGCACTATGGCGTACGTGGCCTCGCCGAGAATGGCGAGCGCCAGTTGGAACTGCACGCCCGTGCGGTCGAAAGCGAGATCAGCAAGTACACCTACCTGCCCAGCCTGCTGGAACTTGAATCGAGTGTCTCGCAACTGCTCGACGACCCGACGCCCGAGCACCGCAGGACCGTCAACGAATACCTCGAAGGCCTGAACCGCCGCAGCCGCAGCCGGGCCATCTACGTGATGGACACCACCGGCCGGGTGATGGCCACCAGCAACTGGCGCGATGTCGACAGTTACCTGGGCGAAGACCTGTCCTTCCGCGCCTATTTCCAGAACGCCGTGCGCGGCCAGCCGGGGCGTTTCTACGGCATCGGCAGCACCAACGGCGAACCCGGCTACTACCTGGCCCATGGCCTGGAGCAACAAGGCAAGATCATTGGCGTGGCCGTGGTCAAGGTGCGCCTCGAAGCCCTGGAGGAACGCTGGCAGCGAGCGCGGCTGGAGGCGTTTGTCAGTGATGAGAACGGCATCATCATCCTGTCCAGCGACCCGGCGCGACGGCTCAAGTCGGTTCGCCCCCTGAGCGACGACACCAAGGAACGCCTGGCCCGCAGCCTGCAGTACTACTGGTTTCCGCTCAATGAACTGGTGCCCCTGGCCCGGGAACGCCTGGCCGAAGGCATGGAGAAGCTGACGTTCCCGGCCAACAGCGAACTGGTGTCCGACGAGCGCGCCATCAGCTACTTGTCGCAGACCCGGCCCTTGAGCGATACCCCGTGGAATTTCACCCTGCTGACCCCACTTGAAGACCTGCGTCGCCAGGCGATCAACCAAGGCATCCTGGTGGCCGTGGCCTTCGCCCTGGTGGCGTTCCTGTTGATCGCCTGGAACGAACGACGCAAGGTCATCGCCACCCGTCTTGCGGCCCGGGAAGCCTTGCAGCAAGCCAACAACCAGCTCGAGCGTCGGATTACCGAACGCACCACCGACCTGCGCGCCAGCAACGAGCGACTCAAGGGCCAGATCCGCGAGCGGCGCCAGGCCGAAGAGACCTTGCGCCGGGCCCAGGACGAATTGGTCCAGGCCGGCAAACTGGCGGCCATCGGCCAGATGTCCACCAGCATCGCCCACGAACTCAACCAGCCGCTGGCGGCACTGCGCACCTTGTCCGGCAATACCGTGCGTTTCCTGGAGCGCGGCCAGTTGGATATCGCCAGCACCAACCTCAAGACCATCAACGATTTGATCGACCGCATGGGCCGGATCACCGCCAGCCTGCGCGCCTTCGCCCGCCGTGGGGACGACCAGGGCCAGGCCAGCCTCGGCAAAGGCGTCGAGGCCGCGCTGCAACTGCTGGGCACCCGTCTTGAAAGCTTGAACATCCAGGTTCATTCCAGCTTCGACGACGTCCAGGTGCAAATCGACCAGACGCGCCTGGAGCAGATCCTGGTGAACCTGATCGGCAACGCCCTGGACGCCATGCAGACGCAACCCGAACCGCAGCTGTGGCTCGAAGGCCAGGCCGGCGATGGCAAATATCGCCTGCGTGTACGGGATAACGGCCACGGCATTGACCCGGAAGCACGCAAGCATCTGTTCGAACCCTTCTTCACCACCAAACCCGGCGAACAAGGCCTGGGCCTGGGCCTGACGCTTTCCGCCAGCCTGGCCGCCGCCACGGGTGGATACCTGGGCGTCGAGCACCCGGTCGAGGGCAGTGGAACCACGTTTGTCCTCAGTTTACCGTTGGTAAGCCTTTCACCTGCCGAGCCGCTATGAACAACGACCTGAGCGTACTGATCGTCGAAGACGACCCCCATGTCCTGCTGGGCTGCCAGCAGGCGCTGACCCTGGAAGACATTCCCTGCATCGGCGTGGGCAGCGCCGAAGAGGCCCTGGAGCGTGTCGACGATAACTTTGCCGGCATCGTCATCAGTGACATTCGCCTGCCGGGCATCGACGGCCTGGAACTGCTGACCCGCCTCAAAGCGCGGGACCGCAGCTTGCCGGTGGTGCTGATCACTGGCCACGGCGACATCTCCATGGCCGTCGGCGCCATGCAAAAAGGCGCCTATGACTTCATGGAGAAACCCTTCTCCCCTGAACGCCTGGTGGACGTCGCCCGCCGTGCCCTGGAGCAGCGCAGCCTCGCCCGGGAAGTGTCATCGCTGCGTCGGCAATTGGCCGAACGCGATTCCCTGGAAGGCCGGATCATTGGCCGCTCACCCGCCATGCAGCACCTGCGCGCGCTGATCGCCAACGTCGCCGATACCTCGGCCAACGTGCTGATCGAAGGTGAAACCGGCACCGGCAAGGAACTGGTCGCTCGCTGCCTGCACGATTTCAGCCGACGCCACGACAAGCAGTTCGTCGCGCTGAACTGCGGCGGCCTGCCAGAGAACCTGTTCGAAAGCGAGATTTTCGGCCACGAGGCCAATGCCTTTACCGGCGCCGGCAAACGCCGGATCGGCAAGATCGAGCACGCCGATGGCGGCACGCTGTTTCTCGACGAAGTGGAAAGCATGCCCCTGCCCTTGCAGATCAAGTTGCTGCGCGTGTTGCAGGAACGCACCCTCGAGCGCCTGGGTTCGAACCAGAGCGTGGCCGTGGATTGCCGGGTAATCGCCGCCACCAAGTCCGACCTGGACGAAATGGGCCGGGCCGGACAGTTCCGCAGCGACCTGTATTATCGCCTCAACGTGGTGACCCTGGAGCTGCCGCCACTGCGCGAGCGGCGCGAAGACATCCTGCAACTGTTCAAGCACTTTCTCCAGCAGTCGTCCCTGCGCTTTGACCGCACGGTGCCGGAGCTGGACAACCAGACCCTGTCGAACCTGATGAGCCACGACTGGCCGGGCAACGTGCGCGAACTGCGCAACGTCGCCGAGCGTTATGCCCTGGGCCTGCCGGCGTTCAAGCGCGCCGGCGCCAGCGGTGGTAACCAGGGCCTGGCCTTCGCTGAAGCCGTGGAAGCCTTCGAGCGCAACCTGCTGGTGGACGCCCTGCAACGCAGCGGTGGCAACCTGACCCAGGCCAGCCTGGAGCTGGGCATGGCCAAGACCACGCTGTTCGACAAAGTCAAAAAATATGGCCTGAACCATTAATCAACTGGGCGGGAAACCTGTGGATCTGATTTTCAAGGCGGCGCTCGGTGCAGCCGTGGTGGTCATCCTGGCGATGCTGGCCAAGACCAGGAACTATTACATCGCCGGGCTGGTGCCGCTGTTCCCGACCTTCGCCCTGATTGCCCATTACATCGTCGGCAAGGGCCGTTCGGTGGACGACCTGAAGACCACCATCGTGTTTGGGATGTGGTCGATCATTCCGTACTTCGTCTACCTGGCGACCCTCTACGTGATGGTCGACCGCATGCGCCTGGAGGCGTCCCTGGCCGTGGCGGCGGTGGCGTGGCTGATGGCCGCGACGGTGCTGGTCAGCGTCTGGGTAAGAATCCACGGCTAATCCCTGTAGGAGCTGCCGAGCAACGCGAGGCTCCGATCTTTTGATCTTTCGCTAGAGACTCAAGTGCCCAAGGAAAGATCGCAGCCTCGCGTTGCTCGACAGCTCCTACACAGCTCCTACACAGCGCCTGCACAAACCAGTGATCAGTAACCGACGGTAAACCGCGTCCGCGAAAACTGCGGTGTTTCCACTTCATCGATCATCGCGATCGCGTAGTCGGCAAAGCTGATCCAACTACGCCCGGCATCGTCGAACAGCAGGTAATCCGTGCCAAGGCGGAACTGCTCCGTGCGCTCGGTTTCGACGAACTCTGCCGAAGGCGAAAGGAAGGTCCAGTCCAGGTCTTGCTCCTGGCGCAGCACATCGAGGAACAATGCGCCGGCGCTGGCTTCGGCCAGGTATTCCTCCGGGAAGCCTTCGCTATCGATCACCCGAGAGCCGTCCGGGAGCAGCAACGAACCGGCCCCGCCGACCACCAGCAAACGCTTGACCCCGGCGGCTTTCACCGGCGCGATGACCTTGTCGGCCGGCACAGTGGCAAAGTGGGTCGCGCTGATCACCACATCGTGACCGGTCACCGCCGCGGTCAGCGCCTCGCTGTCCAATACGTCCAGTTGCTTGCTGACCACCCCGGCCCTTTCGCCGATTTTCGCGGTGTTGCGGGCAATGGCCGTCACGCTGTGACCACGGCGCAGGGCCTCTTCCAGCAATTGGCTGCCGGCGCGACCGGTGGCGCCGATGATTGCGATTTTGCTCATGGTGTTCTCCAGTGATTACACATAGGGGCTATTAAAGCTGTGCTCGAAACGGACATGACAAAACTTTGCGATATGTACACCGTTGTGGCGAGGGAGCTTGCTCCCGCTCGGTTCTGTAGGAGCTGCCGAAGGTTCGGGCCGCGTTCGGACGATCTTTTGATCTTTCGCTTGGGATTCAAGTGTCTGGGGAAAGATCGCAGCCTCGTTTCACTCGACAGCTCCTACACAGCCCAGCGGGAGCAAGCTCCCTCGCCACAAAAGCGCATCCGATACCCTGGAATCAAGGTTGTCACCACTTCATCTCGCCCTTTGCCACCTTGGCACTGAGCTCCAGGGAACTGTCTTCACCCAGGTTCGGGTAGCGTTGCTTCATGGCGGCGATCAGCGCGGCGGAATCCTTGGCCTTGGCGGTTTCTTCATCGAAGGCCTTGATGTAGCCGGCGGTGAATGTCACCGGGGCCAGGGACCGGGCGCTTTCACCCAGGTAATGGCCCGGGATCACGGTGTTCGGTTGCAGCTTTTCAATACCGGCAAGGGTCGCCAGCCAGTCCTTGTGGGACTGCGGTGTCTGGGTGTCAGCCATCCAGACGTGAATGTTCTCGGCCACCACCACACCGCCTACCACGGCCTTGATTGATGGAATCCATACGAAACTGCGGTCCGGCTGCGGGCCATCGAGGCCGACGATCTGCAAGCGCTGGCCTTCCAGGGTCAGGCTGTCGCCCTTGAGCACCTGGGGCACGATGGCTTTGGCCGGGGCATCGGTCTTCAGGATCGGCCCCCAATATTTCAGCTTGCCGTCCATGGTCTGCTTGATGTGCGCGACGGTCGGCGCGGACGCCAGCACCTTGGCCTCGGGGAACGCGGCGGTGAGGGTTTCCAAACCAAAATAGTAGTCTGGATCGCCATGGCTGATGTAGATCGTGGTCAATCGCTTGCCGCTGGCGCGGATTTTTTCCACCACCTGCTCGGCCTGGGTCTTGCCGAATTGGGCGTCTACCAGGATCGCTTCTTTTTCACCGCTGACTAAAACCGAAGTCACCGGGAAAACCGCCGCCGCGCCGGGGTTGTAGACGTCCAGCGTCAAGCCGGCGGCCCAGGTCTGGGCGGTGAAGGCCAGGGCGGCGGTTGCCAGCAGCAGGCGCTTGAGGGGGATAAATCCGGTCATGGTGTGCTCCGTTGTCCAAAAGCCCGAAAGGGAATGAGACGGAGCTTAGTGACCTGACTCGTTTCAAAAAATGCGATGATCGAACATAGTTTGTTTCTGAAATCGGGCAGATCATGGATCGTCTACAAGCAATGCGGGTGTTCGTCACGGTGGTGGACCTGGGCAGCCAGTCGGCGGCGGCCGAGCATCTGGACCTGTCGCGTCCGGTGGTGTCGCGGTATCTGGCGGAACTGGAGGACTGGGTCGGAGCCCGGTTGATGCACCGCACCACCCGCAAACTGAGCCTGACCGCCGCCGGCACGGAGATCCTGCCGCGCTGCCGACAGATGCTGGAGCTGTCCGGCGACATGCAAGCCGCCGTCAGCACCCCGGACGATGCGCCACGGGGCATGCTGCGCATCAGCGCCAGCACCTCGTTCGGCCAGGCCCAACTGGCGAGCGCCATGGCCGAATACGTCAAGCGCTACCCTGGGGTAAGCGTCGACCTGCAAATGCTCGACCGCACCGTGAACCTGGTGGATGAGCGCATCGACCTGGCGATCCGCATGAGCAACGACCTGGACCCGAACCTGATTGCCCGCCGCCTCACGGTCTGCCGCTCGGTGATCTGCGCCTCGCCACAGTATTTGCGTGAGCACTCGACACCGCTGCGCGTGGAAGACCTGAGCCGACACAACTGCCTGACCCACTCCTACGTCGGCAAGAGCCTGTGGCATTTCGAGCAGGACGGCGAGCAGGTCTCGGTGCCGGTGCAAGGTAATATCAGCGCCAACGAAGCCAGCACATTGCTTCAGGCAACGATAGCCGGTGCCGGCGTGGCCATGCTGCCCAGCTACCAGGCCGGCGCCCACATCAAGAACGGCGAACTGATCCGCCTGCTGCCCCACGCCGAACCGCGCCGGATGAACATGTACGCGGTGTATGCCTCACGCAAACACATGCCGTCGGCACTGCGCAGCCTGCTGGACTTTTTGGTGCTGAAGTTTCCCGAGATGCCCGAGTGGGATGTGGGGCTCTAAACAATATTGGCCACAATGAAGTTCCCTTGTGGGAGCGAGCCTGCTCGCGATAGCGGTGTGACAGCTAATAGAGATGTTGACTGACTCTCCGCCATCGCGAGCAGGCTCGCTCCCACAATGGAAATCAGTGTATGACCAGGATTTCACCATTAGCCCGCCCCAAGGCATACTTGCGGCCCTCCGAGTTCCAGAATCCATCGCCCCATGCGTATCCACGTCAGTTTCATCGACCGCGTCGGTATCACCCAGGAAGTCCTGGCCTTGCTCGGTGGGCGCAATCTCAATCTGGATGCGGTGGAGATGGTGCCGCCCAACGTCTACATCGACGCCCCGACCCTCAGCCCGCAAGTGCTCGACGAGTTGCGCGAGGCGCTGTTCAGCGTGCGCGGCGTGCAGGCGGTCACCGTGGTGGACATCCTGCCGGGCCAGCGCCGGCACTTGCAGCTCGATGCGTTGCTCGCCGCCATGACCGACCCGGTGCTGGCCCTGGACAGTGCCGGCAAGGTGTTGCTGGCCAACCCGGCGCTGATTGCCCTGTACGGGCGTGAACCGGCCGGGGAAAGCGTGGCCGAGCTGTTCGGTGACGCGGCCTTGCTGGACGCCTTGCTGGAGAACGGTTTCCGCTTGCCGCTGCGGGAAATCACCCTCAACGGCCAGACCTTGCTGCTGGACGCCACGCCCATCACCGATGCCGGCGCGCTGCTGACGCTGTATCAGCCGAACCGCATCGGCGAGCGCCTGTCGGCCCTGCATCACGATCACGCCGAAGGCTTCGACGCGCTGCTGGGCGAATCCCCGGCGATCCGCACCCTCAAGGCCCGGGCCCAGCGGGTCGCGGCGCTGGATGCACCGCTGCTGATCCAGGGCGAAACCGGCACCGGCAAGGAACTGGTGGCCCGGGCATGCCATGCCATCAGCGCCCGTCATGGCGCCCCGTTCCTGGCCCTGAACTGCGCGGCATTGCCGGAGAACCTGGCGGAAAGCGAACTGTTCGGCTACGCCCCCGGCGCCTTCACCGGGGCGCAACGGGGCGGCAAGCCAGGGCTGATGGAGCTGGCGAACCAGGGCACGGTATTCCTCGATGAAATCGGCGAGATGTCGCCGTACCTGCAAGCCAAGCTGCTGCGCTTCCTGAACGATGGCAGCTTCCGCCGGGTGGGCGGCGACCGGGAGATCAAGGTCAACGTGCGGATCCTCAGCGCCACCCACCGCAACCTGGAGAAAATGGTCAGCGAGGGCTCGTTCCGCGAAGACCTGTTCTACCGCCTGAACGTGCTCAATGTCGAAGTCCCGCCGCTGCGGGAACGCGGCCAGGACATCCTGCTACTGGCGCGTTATTTCATGCAGCAGGCCTGCGCGCAGATCCAGCGCCCGGTCTGCCGCCTGGCCCCCGGCACTTACCCGGCCCTGCTGGGCAACCGCTGGCCCGGCAACGTGCGGCAATTGCAGAACGTGATCTTCCGCGCCGCCGCCATTTGCGAAAGCAGCCTGGTGGATATCGGCGACCTGGACATCGCCGGCACCTCCGTGGCGCGCCAGGGCGATGTGGAAGTCGAAAGCCTGGAACAGGCCGTGGAAAGCTTCGAGAAACACCTGCTTGAAAGCCTCTACGTCAACTACCCCTCCACCCGCCAGCTCGCCAGCCGCCTGCAAACCTCCCACACCGCGATTGCCCATCGGTTGCGTAAATACGGGATTTCCAACAAGCCCTGACCCCAGCAAAGCACATCACCCTGTGGGAGCGAGCCTGCTCGCGATAGCGGTGTATCAGCCAGCATCAATGTTGACTGACAAAACGCTATCGCGAGCAGGCTCGCTCTCACATTTGATCTGCAGCGTATTTGGAACTTGGCCCAAAAACGACCTCCACCTGTACTGAAAGCGCTACAGTGGAACGATATCGCTACACTCATCGCTAAGCAGCGCTGCGCAAGGCTTTGATCCCACAACGATTTTATCCAGCCTCCCAGCTGTAGCGATTTCGCTACAGCGAAGTCGATCCAAGCGGCGACAAAACCATTCAAGCCATTGATATATAAGCAATTATTAATATTGGCCGCATTCTTGCTATGGGTATTAGCATTCGGCCGGGCCAAGCCCCGCGCCTTTCTTCGCGTCCACCAGACGAATCTGGCCCCAGGAGTTTCCATGAGCGAGTTGCGTTTCACTGAAGATCACGAATGGCTGCGCACCGAAGCCGACGGCAGCGTTACAGTCGGTATTACTGCGTTTGCCCAGAACGCCTTGGGCGATGTGGTCTATGTTCAGTTACCGGAACTGCAAAGCTACGACAAGGGTGCCGAAGCCTCCACCGTGGAATCGGTGAAAGCCGCCAGCGGTGTCTACATGCCACTGGACGGTGAAGTGCTCGAAGTGAACCCGGCCCTGGAAAGCAATCCGGAACTGGTCAATGAAGATCCGTTGGGCGAAGGCTGGTTTTTCCGTTTCAACCCGGCCAACGCCGCCGAAGTGGACCAACTGCTGGACCAGGACGCCTACGACCGCCTGATCAAAGCCAACGCCGAAGCCTGAGGAGCGCCACATGACCGTTAATCTCGGCACTGCCAACGAATTCATCGCCCGCCACATCGGCCCGCGAGCCAGCGACGAGCAAGCCATGCTCGAGCGCCTGGGCTACGACTCCCTGGAAGCCCTGAGCGCCAGCGTCATCCCGGAAAGCATCAAGGGCACCAGCGTGCTGGACATGGGCGACGGCCAGAGCGAAGCCGATGCACTGGCCTCGATCAAGGCCATCGCCGCCAAGAACCAACTGTTCAAGACCTACATCGGCCAGGGCTACTACAACTGCCACACGCCGGCACCGATCCTGCGCAATCTGCTGGAAAACCCGGCCTGGTACACCGCCTACACCCCGTACCAGCCAGAAATCTCCCAGGGCCGTCTCGAAGCGCTGTTGAACTTCCAGACCCTGATCAGCGACCTTACCGGCCTGCCGATCGCCAACGCGTCCTTGCTCGACGAAGCCACCGCCGCCGCCGAAGCCATGACCTTCTGCAAGCGCCTGAGCAAGAACAAGGGCAGCAACGCGTTCTTCGCCTCCGTGCACAGCCACCCGCAAACCCTCGACGTGCTACGCACCCGTGCCGAGCCCCTGGGCATCGATGTAGTGGTGGGCGATGAGCGCGAACTGAGCGACGTCAGCGGTTTCTTCGGCGCGCTGCTGCAGTACCCAGCCAGCAACGGTGACCTGTTCGACTACCGCGAACTGACCGAACGCTTCCACGCCGCCAATGCCCTGGTGGCGGTGGCCGCGGATTTGCTGGCCCTGACCCTGTTGACCCCGCCAGGTGAATTCGGCGCCGACGTGGCCATCGGCAGCGCCCAACGCTTCGGTGTGCCGCTGGGCTTCGGCGGCCCGCACGCGGCGTATTTCTCCACCAAGGACGCCTTCAAGCGCGACATGCCGGGCCGCCTGGTCGGCGTTTCCGTGGACCGTTTCGGCAAGCCGGCCCTGCGCCTGGCGATGCAGACCCGCGAGCAACACATCCGTCGCGAGAAAGCCACGAGCAACATCTGCACCGCCCAGGTGCTGCTGGCCAACATCGCCAGCATGTACGCCGTGTACCACGGTCCCAAGGGCCTGGTGCAAATTGCCAATCGCATCCATCACCTGACCGCGATCCTCGCCAAGGGCCTGGGCGCACTGGGCCTGAGCGTCGAGCAAGAGAGCTTCTTCGACACCCTGACCCTGCGCACCGGCGCGCAAACCGCCGCCCTGCACGATAAGGCCCGCGCCCAGCGCATCAACCTGCGTGTGGTGGACGCGCAACGCCTGGGCCTGTCCCTGGACGAGACCACCAGCCAGGCTGACGTCGAAGCCCTGTGGAACCTGTTGGCCGACGGCAAAGCCGTGCCGGACTTCGCGACACTGGCCACCAGCGTGCAAAGCCGCATTCCGGCCGAGCTGGTGCGCCAATCGGCTATCCTCAGCCACCCGGTGTTCAACCGCTACCACTCCGAAACCGAGCTGATGCGCTACCTGCGCAAGCTCGCCGACAAGGACCTGGCCCTGGATCGCACCATGATCCCACTGGGTTCCTGCACCATGAAACTCAACGCCGCCAGCGAAATGATCCCGGTGACCTGGGCCGAGTTCGGCGCCCTGCACCCGTTCGCCCCGGCCGAACAGAGCGCTGGCTACCAGCAACTGACCGACGAGCTGGAGGCCATGCTCTGCGCCGCCACCGGCTATGACGCGGTGTCGCTGCAACCCAACGCCGGTTCCCAGGGCGAATACGCCGGCCTGCTGGCGATCCGCGCCTATCACCAGAGCCGTGGCGAAGACCGTCGCGACATCTGCCTGATCCCGTCCTCGGCCCACGGTACCAACCCGGCCACGGCCCACATGGCTGGTATGCGCGTGGTCGTGACCGCCTGCGATGCCCGCGGCAACGTCGACATCGAAGACCTGCGTACCAAGGCCATCGAGCACCGCGAACACCTCGCCGCGCTGATGATCACCTACCCGTCCACCCACGGTGTGTTCGAAGAAGGCATCCGTGAAATCTGCGGCATCATTCATGACAACGGCGGCCAGGTGTACATCGACGGCGCCAACATGAACGCCATGGTCGGCCTCTGCGCCCCAGGCAAGTTCGGCGGCGACGTGTCGCACCTGAACCTGCACAAGACCTTCTGCATTCCCCACGGCGGTGGCGGCCCGGGCGTCGGCCCGATTGGCGTCAAGTCGCACCTGGCACCGTTCCTGCCGGGCCACGCCAACATGGAACGCAAGGAAGGCGCGGTGTGCGCGGCGCCGTTCGGCAGCGCGAGCATCTTGCCGATCACCTGGATGTACATCCGCATGATGGGCGGCGCCGGCCTCAAGCGCGCCTCGCAACTGGCGATCCTCAACGCCAACTACATCGCCCGTCGCCTGGAAGAGCACTACCCAGTGCTCTACTCCGGCAGCAACGGCCTGGTGGCCCACGAATGCATCCTCGACCTGCGTCCACTCAAGGACAGCAGCGGCATCAGCGTCGATGACGTGGCCAAGCGCCTGATCGACTTCGGTTTCCATGCGCCGACCATGTCGTTCCCGGTGGCCGGCACGCTGATGATCGAGCCGACCGAAAGCGAATCCAAGGAAGAACTGGACCGTTTCTGCGACGCCCTGATCTGCATCCGCGAAGAAATTCGCGCGGTGGAAAACGGCAGTCTGGACAAGGACGACAACCCGCTGAAGAACGCCCCGCACACTGCGGCGGAAATCGTCGGCGAGTGGACCCACCCTTACAGTCGCGAACAGGCGGTGTACCCGGTGGCGTCGTTGATCGAAGGCAAGTACTGGCCGCCCGTGGGCCGGGTCGACAACGTGTTCGGCGACCGCAACCTGGTCTGCGCCTGCCCGTCGATCGAAAGCTACGCTTGACCTGAAGGGGGCGGGCTAGCTCGCCCCCATCAGACACGCCGCATCCCTTGTGAAAACACTTTCTCAAGGGACCTGTACCCGACCTCATAATCGTCGATCCTCATAAAAAGAAACTGGAGAAACACCATGTCGTTAAGCGTGTTCGACCTGTTCAAGATCGGTATCGGCCCTTCCAGCTCCCATACCGTCGGCCCGATGCGTGCCGCTGCCCGTTTCGCCGAGGGGCTGCGTCGTGATGACTTGCTCAATTGCACCACCAGCGTCAAGGTCGAGCTCTACGGCTCGCTCGGCGCCACCGGCAAGGGCCACGGCAGCGACAAGGCCGTGCTGCTGGGCCTGGAAGGCGAGCATCCCGACACCGTGGACACCGAAACCGTCGACGCCCGCCTGCAAGCGATCCGCAGCAGCGGTCGCCTGAACCTGCTCGGCGAACACTCCATCGAATTCAATGAAAAGCTGCACTTGGCGATGATCCGCAAGCCGCTGGCCTTTCACCCCAACGGTATGATTTTCCGCGCCTTCGATGCCGCGGGGCTGCAAGTGCGCAGCCGCGAGTACTACTCGGTCGGTGGCGGCTTTGTCGTCGATGAAGACGCGGCTGGCGCCGACCGCATCGTCGAAGATGCCACGCCCCTGACCTTTCCGTTCAAGAGTGCCAAGGACCTGCTAGGTCATTGCAGCACCTATGGCCTGTCCATCAGCCAGGTGATGCTGACCAACGAAAGCGCCTGGCGCCCCGAAGCCGAGACCCGTGCCGGGCTGCTGAAAATCTGGCAGGTGATGCAGGATTGCGTGGCGGCCGGCTGTCGCAACGAAGGGATTCTGCCAGGCGGGCTGAAGGTCAAGCGCCGGGCCGCGGCGTTGCACCGCCAGCTGTGCAAGAACCCCGAAGCCGCACTGCGCGATCCACTGTCGGTGCTGGACTGGGTCAACCTGTACGCCTTGGCGGTCAACGAAGAAAACGCCTATGGCGGTCGCGTCGTCACCGCGCCGACCAACGGGGCGGCGGGGATCATCCCGGCCGTGCTGCATTACTACATGCGCTTTATCCCCGGGGCCAGCGAAGATGGCGTGGTGCGGTTCCTGCTGACCGCCGCCGCCATCGGCATCCTGTACAAGGAAAACGCCTCCATCTCCGGCGCCGAAGTCGGTTGCCAGGGTGAAGTGGGCGTGGCCTGTTCCATGGCCGCCGGCGCCCTCTGCGAAGTGCTCGGCGGCAGCGTGCAGCAAGTGGAAAACGCCGCCGAGATCGGCATGGAACACAACCTCGGCCTGACCTGCGACCCGATCGGCGGCCTGGTGCAGGTGCCGTGCATCGAACGCAACGCCATGGGTTCGGTGAAAGCCATCAACGCGGTACGCATGGCCATGCGCGGCGACGGGCATCACTTCGTCTCCCTCGACAAAGTCATCCGTACCATGCGCCAGACCGGCGCCGACATGAAAAGCAAATACAAGGAGACCGCCCGCGGCGGTCTGGCGGTCAACATCATCGAATGCTGATGCGCTTGCCTCACTTCCACATTTTTTCCAGGAGCTGATATGTCCACCGAACAACTGCTGAAGACCCCGCTGCACGCGCTGCACCTCGAACTCGGCGCCCGCATGGTGCCGTTCGCCGGCTACGACATGCCGGTGCAGTACCCTCTGGGGGTGATGAAGGAACACCAGCACACCCGCGATCAGGCCGGGCTGTTCGACGTGTCCCACATGGGCCAGATCCGCCTGACCGGCGCCGGCGCCGCCAAGGCCCTGGAAACCCTGGTGCCGGTGGACATCATCGACCTGCCGGTGGGCATGCAGCGCTACGCCATGTTCACCAACGAGAACGGCGGCATCCTCGACGACCTGATGGTCGCCAACCTGGGCAATGACGAACTGTTCCTGGTGGTCAACGCGGCCTGCAAGGACCAGGACCTGGCCCACCTGCGGGCCCACATTGGCGCGCAGTGCAGCATCGAGCCGCTGTTCGAAGCCCGCGCCCTGCTCGCCCTGCAAGGCCCGGCCGCCGTCACCGTGCTCGCACGCCTGGCGCCGGACGTGGCGAAGATGACCTTCATGCAGTTCCAGCGCGTCACGCTGTTGGGCGTGGACTGCTTTGTCAGCCGTTCGGGCTACACCGGTGAAGACGGTTTCGAAATCTCGATACCCGCCGCCGATGCGGAAAAACTGGCCCGCGCCCTGCTGGCCGAGCCGGAAGTCGCGGCCATCGGCCTCGGTGCCCGTGACTCCCTGCGCCTGGAAGCCGGCCTGTGCCTCTACGGCCACGACATGAACACCGAGACCACGCCGATCGAAGCCAGCCTGTTGTGGGCGATTTCCAAAGTACGTCGTGCCGACGGCACTCGCGCTGGCGGTTTCCCCGGCGCTGAAACCGTGTTCGCCCAACAACAGGGCGGCGTGAAGCGCAAACGCGTCGGCCTGCTGCCCCAAGAACGCACACCAGTGCGCGAAGGCGCAGAGATCGTCAACGAAGCGGGCGAGATTATCGGGACGGTGTGCAGCGGCGGTTTCGGCCCGACCCTGGGCGGTCCGTTGGCGATGGGTTACCTGGACAGCGCCTATGTCGCACTGGATACGCCAGTCTGGGCCATCGTGCGTGGGAAAAAGGTGCCTTTACTTGTAAGCAAAATGCCATTCGTCCCACAACGCTACTACCGCGGTTGATTGACTGTTTCTATAAGTAACGCGATTGCGTTATACGTGCACTAATGTGTAACGCAACCGCCATAAAAAGGTGCATATCCTTAGACATTCAATGGCGCTTATATCGGTCGTTAACAATTGAACTAGCCTATCGAATAAGCCCCGCCCGGCGATGTATGTAAATGCCTGCAAGCTGAGCAAATACGGGCTTCCCCGGGGGGTTGTTTTTTCATTCGTAGTTGGCGTAGAGTTTGGTCACTGTGTTTGCATGGGTCGCTTGGAATCGTGACCTGGGCAGTAGCTTATGAAGTTCGCTACATCCCGTTCGACGTCTCTTACTTTCCTGCAACCCAGCCCCAGTACTCTTTCATGCGAAAGAGGCTGTCATCAATTTTAGCGTCAAAGGAAATAAGAAAATGGCTGATCGTCAGAGCGGTACCGTCAAGTGGTTCAACGACGAGAAGGGTTTTGGTTTTATCACGCCTGAAAGCGGTCCGGATCTGTTCGTGCATTTCCGCGCCATCCAGGGCAACGGCTTCAAGAGCCTGAAAGAAGGCCAGAAAGTCACTTTCGTTGCTGTGCAAGGCCAGAAAGGCATGCAGGCTGACGAGGTTCAGGCCGAAGGCTAAGCTTTCGAGAACAAAAAAGCCCCTGATTGATATCAGGGGCTTTTTTATGGGCGTAAATCCGTAAAATGGCTTCTTTTTCAGCCGAGGCCATCATGCCGAAACACCTGCTCACCCCCCAGGGCGACTTTCCTCCCGCCGGCCTCGGCCGTCGCCTGGCAGCGATGTTTTATGACTTCTTGCTGTGCACGGCGCTGCTGATCGTCACCAGCGGTGCCTACAAGATGATCCAGATGGCGATCATCGGCGAAGAAAAAATGCGCGCCCTGACCGAAGCCGGCGCACTGGACGGTGACCCGCTGCTGTCCACCGTGCTGCTGTTTGTGCTGTTCGGCTTCTTCGCCAAGTTCTGGACCCACAACGGCCAGACGCTGGGCATGCAGGTGTGGTGCATCCGCGTACAGAACGCCGATGGCACGGCCATCAGCCTGTGGCAGGCGCTGTTGCGATTCGTGGTAGCGATTGCGTCACTGCTGCTGGTGGGGCTGGGCTTCATCTGGGCGCTGTTCGACAAGCGCAAGCGCAGTTGGCATGACATCTACTCGGATACGCAGTTGGTGCGGATTCCCAAGAAAACCAAATAACTTCGTTCATCCTTCCTTGATCGTTCCCACGCTCTGCGTGGGAATGTAGCCTGGGACGCTCTGCGTCCCAAAAAGCCGAACGCGGAGCGTCCGCAGAGGCGTTCCCACGCAAAGCGTGGGAACGATCAAGCCCACGCCTTCAATCAGGCATTGCCCGCCAGCTTCATCCGCGCCGCCTGAGTGAAGTCCAGCATGCGCTTGAGCGGGCGAATCGCCTGGGGGATCAGCGCCGGGTCGACGAAGATCTCGTTGGCACCCTCCTGCAAGCTCTTGAGCGTGCGCTCCAGGGTATTCATCGCCATCCATGGGCAGTGTGCGCAACTGCGGCACGCCGCGCCGTTGCCGGCGGTAGGCGCTTCAATGAAGACCTTGTCCGGGCACAGCTGCTGCATCTTGTAGAAAATGCCCCGGTCGGTGGCGACGATCAGCGTCTTGTTCGGCAGGGTCTGGGCCGCGGCGATCAATTGGCTGGTGGAGCCGACGGCATCCGCCAGTTCGATCACCGACGTCGGCGACTCCGGGTGCACCAGGATCGCGGCGTCCGGGTAGAGCGCCTTCATGTCCTCCAACTGCTTGGACTTGAACTCTTCGTGGACGATACAGGCACCGTCCCAGAGCAGCATGTCGGCGCCGGTCTTGCGCTGGATGTAAGTGCCCAGGTGCTTGTCCGGGCCCCAGATGATCGTCTCGCCGTTGTCCATCAGGCTCTCGACGATTTCCAGCGCGCAACTGGACGTCACCACCCAGTCGGCCCGGGCCTTCACTGCCGCCGAGGTGTTGGCGTACACCACCACGGTGCGCTCCGGATGCTGGTCGCAGAACGCCGAGAACTCGTCCACCGGGCAGCCCAGGTCCAGGGAGCAGGTGGCTTCCAGGGTGGGCATCAGCACACGTTTTTCGGGATTGAGGATCTTGGCGGTCTCGCCCATGAACTTGACCCCCGCCACCACCACGGTCTTGGCCGGATGGGCATTGCCGAAGCGGGCCATTTCCAGGGAGTCGGACACGCAACCACCGGTCTCTTCGGCCAGGGCCTGGATGATCGGGTCGCAGTAGAAGTGCGCGACCAGCACCGCGTCCTGAGCCTTGAGCTCGGCGGCGATGGCGGCGCGGTACCAGGCCTCTTGCTCGGCGGTCAGCGGCTTGGGCTGCTTGGCGTCGAGGTGGGCCTGGACCAGAAGGCGTTCGGAAATTTGCGTCATGTTCGCAAGACCTGCAAGCGCGTTTAGCGCGAAAGTCGAGTATACACCCGGCTCCGGACCACTCGGGTACCGCCGGGAAAGTGGGTATCAATCAGGCACGGGACAGCGTGAAGCCGGCAAGGCTACAGAATATCCCGTCGATGCAAAAGATCATTCTGACCTGTGTCCGCCCCTGGAACCGGACGCGCGCGCCAGCGGGAGCAAGCTGACCGAAATGTAATCACCTGCTCGGCCGGCTTATGTCATCTTCTTTTCAAAGCGACGCCGGGGGATTGCCCCGTGTTCGCGGCGAATCGACTGACGGACTTCCATCGTATGCAAACAAAAACTTCCCGGCGAACCTTTGTAAAAGGCCTGACTGCCGGTGGCATCCTCGGCGGCCTGGGCTTGTGGCGTGCGCCTGTCTGGGCGGTCACCGGCCCGGGCCAGCCCAACGTCCTGAGCGGCACCGAGTTCGACCTGTTCATCGGCGAAAGCCCGGTCAACTTCACCGGCAACCCACGTACCGCCCAGACCATCAACGGCGGCATTCCCGGCCCGCTGCTGCGCTGGCGTGAAGGCGACACCGTGACCCTGCGAGTGCGCAATCGCTTGAAGGACACCACGTCCATCCACTGGCACGGCATCCTGCTGCCAGCCAACATGGACGGCGTTCCGGGGTTGAGTTTCAAGGGCATCGAACCCGACGGCATGTACGTGTATCAGTTCAAGGTCCGGCAGAACGGCACCTACTGGTACCACAGCCATTCCGGCTTCCAGGAACAATCCGGGGTCTACGGCCCGCTGGTGATCGACGCCCGGGAACCGGAGCCCTTCCAGTACGAACGGGACTATGTGGTGATGCTCACCGACTGGACCGATGAAGCCCCCGGCAACATCCTTCGCAAGCTCAAGAAACAGTCGGACTACTACAACTACAACAAACGCACCGTCGGCGACTTCATCGACGATGTGGGCAAGAACGGCTGGGCCAGCACCGTGGCCAATCGCAAGATGTGGGCCGAGATGAAGATGAATCCCACTGACCTGGCCGATGTCAGTGGCGCCACCTATACCTACCTCATGAACGGCCAGGCGCCGGACATGAACTGGACCGGCCTGTTCAAGCCTGGCGAACGTCTTCGCCTGCGCTTTATCAACGGCTCGGCCATGAGCTATTTCGACGTGCGGATTCCCGGCTTGAAGATGACGGTGGTGGCGTCCGACGGACAGTACGTCAAACCGGTGAGTGTCGATGAGTTCCGGATCGCCGTGGCCGAAACCTATGACGTCATTGTCGAACCAACCCAGGAGGCCTACACCCTGTTCGCCCAGTCCATGGACCGCACCGGTTATGCCCGCGGCACCCTCGCGGCCAGGGCCGGGTTGTCGGCACCGGTGCCGCCCCTGGACCCTCGGCCATTGGTGACCATGGACGACATGGGCATGGGTGGCATGGACCACGGCTCGATGCAGGGCATGGCCGGGATGGACGACAGCCAGATGCAAGGTATGGATCATAGCCAGATGCAGGGCATGGGCGACATGGCCGGGATGGATCACGGTGCCATGCAGGGCATGGACGGCATGCTGTCGCATCCCGACACCGAGAAAGACAACCCCCTGGTGGACATGCAGGCCATGACCGTCAAGCCCAAGCTCGACGACCCGGGCATGGGGCTGCGCAACAACGGCCGCAAAGTGCTGACCTACTCAGACCTGCGCAGCACCTTCCCCGACCCCGACGGCCGCGAGCCGGGCCGTACGATCGAGCTGCATCTGACCGGGCACATGGAGAAATTCGCCTGGTCGTTCAACGGCGTGAAGTTTTCCGACGCCGCACCGCTGCTGCTCAAGTACGGCGAACGACTGCGCATCGTGCTGATCAACGACACCATGATGACCCACCCCATCCACCTGCACGGCATGTGGAGCGACCTGGAGGATGAGAACGGCCAGTTCATGGTGCGCAAGCACACCATCGACGTGCCACCGGGCGCCAAGCGCAGCTACCGCGTCACCGCCGATGCCCTCGGGCGCTGGGCGTACCACTGTCATCTGCTGTTTCACATGGAGATGGGCATGTTCCGTGAAGTTCGGGTGCAGGAATGAGGAGCCGACCATGACCACTGTTTTTCACTACCCCATGGCACTCATTGCCAGCCTGACCCTCGGCGCCACTACCTCGGCCTGGGCGGCGGGCAACGACATGCAAGGCATGGATCACAGCCAGATGCCCGGGATGGACCATAGCCAGATGCAAGGTATGGATTCGATGCAAGGCATGGACTCGATGCAGGGCATGGAACCCATGCAATCAGCGCCGACCAGCAGCCGCACGCCGATCCCGGAACTGACCGCCGCCGACCGCGCCGCCGTCTACGAGGATCATGGCGGACACGCGGTGCATGACAGCGCCATCAATTCGTTTTTCCTCATCGACCAGTTGGAGTGGCAAGACGCCGATGATGGCAGCGCCCTGAGCTGGGACGCCTCCGGCTGGATCGGTGGCGACATCGACCGTTTGTGGCTGCGCTCCGAAGGTGAACGCCTCAACGGCAAGACCGAAGAGGCGGAACTTCAGGCCCTATGGGGCCACGCCATCAGTCCTTGGTGGGACGTGGTAGCCGGCGTACGCCAGGACTTCAAGCCGGGCGATCCACAAACCTGGGCCGCCTTCGGCGTGCAAGGCATGGCGCTGTACAACTTCGAAGCCGAGGCCACCGCGTTCATCGGTGAAGGTGGCCAGAGCGCGGCGCGGCTGGAAGGCGACTACGACATCCTGCTGACCAATCGGTTGATCCTGCAGCCCACCGCCGAGGTCAACTTCTATGGCAAGAACGACCCCGCCCGCGGCGTCGGCTCAGGACTGTCGGACACCGAACTTGGCGTACGGCTGCGTTATGAAATACGCCGCGAATTCGCACCCTACATTGGCGTCACCTGGAATCGGGTCTACGGCAACACCGCCGATTACGCCCGTGAAGAAGGCGAAGACCGCAGCGAAGCCCGCCTGGTGCTGGGCGTGCGCATGTGGTTCTGAGCCACTGACCTGTTCCACTCAAAACTAAAAAACCAAGCTGTAGGAGTCCTTGCATGTCACTCATCAAAACCGCCGTTGTCGCCGTTGCCTTGTCCACCGGCCTGTTGCTCAGTGGCCTGGCCCAGGCCCACCCGAAACTGCTGTCCTCTACCCCCGCCGAGGGCGCCGAAGGTCCGGCACCGGCAAAGATCGAGCTGCACTTTTCCGAAAACCTGATGACCAAGTTTTCCGGCGCCAAGCTGATGATGACCGCCATGCCCGGCATGGCGGCGCATTCGCCCATGCCCATGCCAGCCAAGGTCTCCGGCAGCGATGACCCGAAAACCATGGTCATTGTCCCGAATGGCCCCCTCACCGCCGGCACCTATCAGGTCCAGTGGCGCGCGGTGTCGTCCGACACTCACCCGATCACCGGTAACGTCACGTTCAAGGTGAAGTGAGTTGATGAGCGACTCGATCAACATTGCCCTGCGTTTTGCCCTGTACCTGGATTTGATGTTGTTGTTCGGCCTGGCCGCGTTCGGCCTCTATAGCCTGCGAGGCCAGGAGCGGGTATCGAGCGCGCAGTTGCCTTTCACGCCGCTGCTGCTGACCACGGCGGTGCTGGGCGGGTTGCTCTCCCTCGCCGCCATGGCGTGCATGGCCTGGGCCATGAGCGGCGTTGCGGACTGGGCCGAGCTGTGGCCGCACATTGAAATGATGGTAGTGGAGACCGACGTCGGCTTGAGTTGGACACTGCGGATGGCGGCGCTGCTCCTGGCGGGTGTCGCCGTGACGCTCAATAAACGTTGGCCAAGCGCCAGCCTGGGCCTGGTCATGCTGGGCGGTGCGGTGGCCTTGGCGACGCTGGCCTGGGCAGGGCACGGCGCCATGGACGAAGGCGCACGCCGCAATTGGCACTTCATCACCGACTTCCTGCACCTGTGGGCGGCGGGAGGCTGGGTCGGCGCCTTGGCCGCGTTTGCCCTGCTGCTTCGCCAGGCCGAACCGCAGTTGGCGGTACTGGCTCGGACGTTGACCGGGTTTGAAACCGCCGGGGCGGTGATCGTGGTGCTCATCAGCGTGACGGGGGTGGTCAATTATCTTTTTATCGTCGGCCCAAACGTCGCAGGCTTGTTCGACAGTACCTATGGACAGTTGCTGGCGCTCAAACTCATTTTATTCGCGGCCATGCTGGTGTTCGCCGCGCTGAACCGTTTTCACCTGAGCCCACTGCTGGAGCAGGCCCGACAGACCGGTGAGCACGGGGTCGCGGTGAATGCCCTGCGGCGCAGCATGGTCCTGGAGTTCGCTGTGGCGGTGATCATCCTCGGGCTGGTGGCGTGGCTGGGGACGCTGAGCCCGGGGATGGAATAACCAACTAGCGCCCCACTGAATCCGTGGCGAGGGAGCTTGCTCCCGCTGGGGTGCGTGTAGGAGCTGTCGAGTGCAACGAGGCTGCGATCTTGTACCAGACACTTGAGTCGTGAGCGAACGATCAAAAAAATCAAAAGATCGCAGGCTTCGCCAGCTCCTACAGAGTCAAGCGGGAGCAAGCTCCCTCGCCACAAAAGCGAGCCGCATTTAATTATTAAATAAGCCTCACCAGTTTTCAGTTTGCCCATCGCAAGGTGCCCTGGCCTAAATGGGGCTTTATCCAGCCAAGGCCCTGTCATGGAAAACATTCGAACCTCAAGCACCCACGCCATCTGGCTGATGGTCAGCATCGTCTTGGTGGCGCTGAACCTGCGGCCCTCGATGGCGGCAGTCGGGCCGTTGTTGTCAGCTATTCGCGGCGAGGTGCCCTTGAGTTTCAGTACCGCCTCGCTGCTGACCATGTTGCCCGTCATGGCGATGGGCCTGGCGATGTTCCTGGGCATGCGCATCGCCCTGCGCATCGGTGAACACCGCACCATCGTGCTGTCGCTGTTGATCATTGGTCTCGCCACGGCCTCGCGCTTGTACCTGGACAGCGCCGCCGGGCTGATCGCCAGTGCGGTCGTGGCCGGGCTCGGGATCGCCTTGATCCAGGCTGTGATGCCGGCCCTGATCAAGTCGCGCTTCGCCGACAACGTCTCGCTGTTCATGGGCTTGTACGTCACCTCCATCATGGCCGGGGCGGCGATTGCCGCATCGTTTTCACCCTTTGTCCTGACGCAGACCGGCAGTTGGCGCGTCGGCCTGGCAATCTGGGCATTGTTGGCGCTGGTCGCCCTGGGCTGCTGGTACGCCCAGCGCTCGAACGTCACGCCCTTGCCCGAAGCAGCGTCCCGGCATCACGAAGCATTTTCCAGCAACGCCCGGGCCTGGCTCCTGGCGATTTTCTTTGGCCTGGGCACCGCCTCCTACACCTGCGTGCTGGCCTGGCTGGCGCCGTACTACGTGGAAAAGGGCTGGAGCGAACAGCACGCGGGCCTGCTGCTGGGGTTCCTCACGGCAATGGAAGTGTTATCCGGCCTGGTCACCCCGGCGATTGCCAACCGCAGCCGAGATAAACGCCTGGTCCTCACCGTCCTGCTGGCCCTGATCATCGGCGGCTTCTGCGGCCTGATCCTCAGCCCGGAACGCTTCAGCCTGCTATGGGCCTGCCTGCTGGGGCTGGGTATCGGCGGCCTGTTTCCCATGAGCCTGATCGTATCCCTCGACCACCTGGATAACCCACGCCGGGCCGGTGGCCTTACCGCGTTCGTGCAGGGTGTCGGCTATCTCATCGCTGGCCTCTCGCCTTTGATTGCCGGGATGATCCGCGACCAATTGGGGAGTTTTGAGTGGGCCTGGTGGTCGCTCACGGCGGTCATGGTGTTGATGATGGTGATGGTATTGCGGTTTGACCCAAAGGGTTATGGGCGACATATCCGCTAACGCTGCTACTTTGTCCCGGTGAAAAAACGACTGCTGTACTCTTCCAAGGCTCGGATTTTCTCCTCGGTATCGGTCGAGAAGCGCAGTTGCAAGGGATCTTCGTCAACAACGGAAGTCGCCGCCGTGTAAGACAGCAAGTAACTGGCAAGGCCACTCTTCCAGGCAAGGATGCCGATCGCCTTGGTCAGCTCGTTCAGGTTCAGCGGCAGCGCATCTTCAATGGTGAACAAACCGATACCGTAATTGGGGTCGAACAACACCAGCTTGTCCCCGCCTCGGATGATGTAGCCAATATGGTTGGTCAGCCATTTGGAGTTTTTCAAGTAGGACGCATAACCCAGCACTGGAAACCATCCCGACAAGCTCAGGAGAACTTTACAGCCTCGCGCTTCAAACTTGGGCTTATGCAGGTCACCGCAGACGTCACGGGTTTGCTGGTATCGGCCCAGGACGGCCTGCAGCGTTTCGGCCGTGTTGAGGTTGGAATTGATCTTCAGCAACGCCGCCTTGGCTTTTACAAAAGCGACATGCTCGACCCAATGCCCAAAATCGGGTTGCCCTTCCACATCATAGGAGCCGACGGCAATGCCGACCGTGGCGGTTACCCCGGCACACCATCCGCCCTTGATATCAGCCTTGATATCCTTGCCCTGATCGAATGGAGCAAACTGGGTAATTCGCAGCTTCATGTCGAATCCTCCTTGATCGAACCTCTCGCGTTTTATAACGAGGTGCACGCTGCGCTTGAACAGGGAGCGGGCTTCAACAGTCTAGGAGCTAAGGCCAGCTTTTCCAGGGTTAGTGGTGTAATCCCCAAGGACTGGCGCCACACCAGTCAGATTCGGGACTTGTCCGGCCACTTTCTCGCAGGCAAAAAAAAATCCGGAAATCCTCACTTTCGTGGGCCTTCCAGACTTTTAAAACTGCAAAAAATGGTGGGTCGTGTGGGATTCGAACCTACGACCAATTGGTTAAAAGCCAACTGCTCTACCAACTGAGCTAACGACCCGCTGTGTGGTGGCGCGTATAATACTGATTTCTAAGGACTATTCAACACCTAATTTGAAATAAATCAAAAATAACGGGTTGGATCGCTCACGCCCGCCGCAGCGAAGCCTTCTGCGCGCAGGCGGCAGCTGTCGCATTTGCCGCAAGCACGGCCCTGATCGTCGGCCTGATAGCAGGAAACAGTGAGCCCGTAGTCCACGCCAAGCTTCACACCGGCCTTGACTATGTCGGCCTTGCTGAGATTCTGCAACGGCGCCTGGATGCGGAAACCCTGCCCTTCCACGCCGGCCTTGGTCGCCAGGTTCGCCATGCGCTCGAAGGCTTCGACGAACTCCGGGCGGCAATCCGGGTAACCGGAGTAATCCACGGCATTGACGCCGATGAAAATGTCACGGGCGCCCAGCACTTCGGCCCAGCCCAATGCCAAGGACAGGAATACGGTGTTACGCGCCGGCACATAGGTCACCGGGATGCCTTCGCTAGGCGCCTCCGGCACGTCGATGGAGCTGTCGGTCAAGGCCGAGCCACCAATGCCATTGAGGTTCAGGCCGATCACTTTGTGTTCCACCACGCCCAGGTCCCGGGCCACTCGCTCGGCAGCATGCAGTTCTGCGCGATGGCGCTGACCATAATCGAAACTCATGGTGTAGCAGCGGTACCCCTCGGCATGGGCCATGGCCACGACGGTGGCCGAATCCAGGCCGCCGGACAACAGGATGACCGCACGTTTTTCGGCAATGTTCGAATGTTCAGTCATATCAGCGCCCCGGCTCGTCGTTCCAAAGATATTTATGCAGCTGCAATTGCAGGCGTACCGGCAGGTTATCCGCCACCACCCAGTCCGCCAGGTCCCGGGCGCTCAAATCGTGATGGCTCGGCGACAACAACACTTCGCCGGCCCGCTGGTCGAGCCCGTACTGGATCAGCTTGGACACGGCCCAGTCGTAATCTTCCCGCGAACAGATCACGAACTTGACCTGATCGTTGGGGGTCAGCAACTCGATATTCTCGTAACGGTTGCGGTGCGCTTCCTTGGAGCCTGGGGTCTTCAGGTCCACGACGCGACTGACGCGCGGGTCGACGGCCGAGATATCCAGGGCGCCGCTGGTTTCCAGGGAAACCTCGTAACCGGCATCACACAACTGCTTGAGCAAGGGGATGGCGTTGGGTTGCGCCAATGGCTCACCACCCGTGACACAGACATAACGCGGACGATAACTGGCCACTTGCTCAAGGATATCGTCGAGGGTTCGCAAGGTGCCGCCGCTGAAGGCGTAGGCACTGTCGCAGTATTGGCAACGCAACGGGCAACCGGTGAGGCGCACAAATACTGTGGGCAGCCCAGCCGTCCGCGTTTCACCCTGCAACGAGTAAAAAACTTCGGTGATTCTCAATGTGTCTTGCATAGTCGCCACGGGCGTAACAGCTAAACAGGCTGTCCGCCTCCGTCAGGCACTTCAAGGAACCCCGCCAACGCGCAGATCCCAAAAAGCGTGTTTCATAAAAAGGGCGTGAATTCTAACGAAAAAACCCGCGACAGGCGCGGGTTTCTTCAAAACAGGTCAAGCCGACTTACATGCGTTGCAGATCACGCTGGGCCAACTGGGCGGCGGATGTACCCGGATATTGGGCCACCACCTGCTGCAGAATGCCTTTTACCTTGTCGGTGTGACCGAGGCGGCGCTCTACATCAGCCAGCTTGTACAGCGAATCCGGCACCTTGGCATGCTTGGGATACAGTTGCGAAACCTTGGCGAATGCCTGGCCGGCACCTTGCAGGTCGCCCTTGGCCAGGTTCACTTCGCCCAGCCAGTATTGGGCATTGCCCGCGTACTGGCTGTTTGGGTATTTGCGCAGGAAAGCGGCAAAGGCCTGGCTGGCCTTGTCGAAATCCTTGGCCTTGATCAGGTCGAAGGCAGCATCGTAATAGAGCTTTTCCTTCGCCGGATCAGCCGGCTCGCCACCGGCGGCAGGTGCTGCGGGAGCAACTGCCCCCGCGCCTGCGGCTGCACCGGGGGCGTTCAAGTCGCCACCGGCAGGAGAATTCTCAGGAGTCGCGGCAGGTGCAGGTGCAACGCCGGTTCCTATGCGCCGATCAAGATCCTGGTATCGCTCCAGGTTTTCCTGCTTCATGCGCGAAATATCATTCTGCAGAACTTCGATCACGCCTTGCTGGCGCGAAAGCTGATCCTGCATTTGCTGGAGCTGGTTGAACAGCTCGCCCTGTGCCGAGACAGGGGCCGAAACCCCTCCCCCGGCATAGGCGCCGTTCGTACCGTAACCTGCAGGCGGATAGCTGCTCCCGCTATTGTTATAGCCGGCATCGTTATCGACCACAGGAACCGCAGCCCACGCCGCAAGCGGCGCGAGGCTGAGAGCCAGAACAGTTACAGCACGACGGCACGTTCGCATGACGAATTACTTACGCAGTTCGACGCGACGGTTTTGAGCCCAGGACTGCTCGTCGTTGCCGGTAGCAACTGGACGCTCTTCGCCGTAGGAAACCAGTTCCAGCTGAGCTGGGGAAACGCCTTGCAGTACCAGGTAGCGTTGAACGGCTTTCGCACGACGCTCGCCCAGTGCCATGTTGTACTCACGAGTACCACGTTCGTCGGTGTTGCCTTCCAGAACAACGCGAGCGCCGTTCGACTTCAGGTCTTTGGCGTGAACGTCCAGAGCGCGCATGGCTTCTGGCTTCAGGTCCGAGCTGTCGTATTCGAAGTAGAAGGTGGTGATTGCGCGCAGAGCAGCTTCTTCGCTCAGGGAGCCGTCAACTGCACCGGTGTTAGCGCCGTAACCAGCGTTTGGATCAACAGCGCCTTCACCGGCATTGTCGCCGCCTTTGGACGAGCAACCTACAGCTACAGCCATGGCCAGAGCCAGCGCAGCAAATTTACCAAACTTCAGCATTTCCATCGTGAAACTCCTAATGAACCCCAGTGTGTTAAGTAAAACGTATAGCGCCGCGTCAGTTCAGGTAAGGGGACCAGGACGGTTCTCTGACTTCGCCTTGAGCGGTAGGAAGCGGGAGCCTCACGCGTCCATTAATGGACACGAGCATCAAGACTCCCCGGCCCTGCTGGCGGGTGGCGTAGATTACCATGGTGCCGTTGGGCGCAACAGTAGGTGACTCGTCCAGAGTGCTATCAGTGAGGATTTTTACGCTACCGCGCTGCAAATCCTGGGCCGCCACCTTGAAATTAGTGAAACCATCCTGGCGATGGATCATTACCAGGGTCTTTTCGTCCGCCGACAGTTTAGGGTTAGCGTTGTAGTTACCGACGAACGTCACGCGTTCGGCACCGCCACCACCGGCACTGGTCTTGTAGATCTGCGGCTTGCCGCCACGGTCGGAGGTGAAGTAGATGGTCGAGCCATCCTTGCCCCAGAACGGTTCGGTGTTGATGCCCGGGCCATTGGTGACGCGGGAGATCGAACGCGAGGCCAGGTTCATCACGTAGATGTCCGGGTTACCGTCCTTGGACAGCACGAACGCCAGGCGCGAACCGTCCGGCGACCAGGCTGGCGCGCCGTTCAGGCCTTCGAAGTTGGTGATTTGCTCACGACGACCGGTGTCGATGTGCTGCACGAAAATGCGCGGACGCTTCTGCTCGAACGAGACATAGGCGATGCGCTTGCCATCGGGGGCGAAGCGCGGCGACAGGATTGGCTCGCGCGATTGCAGCAAGGTCACTGCGCGGGCACCGTCATAGTCGGAGCGCTGCAGGGTGTAGCGGGTGTTGTTTTCGGAGAAGCGCTCGGCCGTCACGTAGAGCATGCGGGTAGAGAACGCGCCCTTGATGCCGGTGAGCTTCTCGAACGACTGGTCGGCGATGTAGTGCGACATGTCGCGCAACTGATCGATGCTGCCCGACACGCTGCCGGTCAGCACTTGCTGTTCGGTGGCGACGTTGAACAGGGCGTACTGCACCTGCAGGCGACCGCCGGCCGGAACGATGCTGCCGACCATGATGTACTGGGCGCCCAGGGCCTTCCAGTCACGGTAGATGACTTCGCTGGCCTGGGTCGGCAGGCTGATCATGTTCTGTTTCGGAATCGGCGCGTAGTAACCCGAGTTGCGCAGGTCGTTGCCGATGATTTCCGCCATGTCGTCCGGCAGGACGCTACCGCCCTGCCAGCCGAACGGTACGACGGCGATCGGGGTGGCCCGGTCGCTGCCGCTGGTGACCAGGATGTTCTTTTCCTCTGCTACCGCTATCCCTGCCAGGCAGCAGATAACGACCAGCATTGATCGAAGAAGGTTTCTCACAAGGCTAGATCCTCAGGTGTGAATGTCATCTTGAATGAACGATAGGGAGCAAAGTCGCTCGGTTTCATTCCTTGCATTTCCGTCAATCGCCCAATGTTCTTGACCGCTGCGACCGCCGAAGCGTCGAACGGACCGTCACCGCTGGACTTGGCGACGCTGACCGAGGTAACCGTACCGTCGGGCAACATGCCGATTTGCAATACTACCGTCATGCCTTTGCGCGCCGAAGGGGGACGAGCCCAGCCTTCCGCCGCTCGTGCGCGAATCAAATCATCGTAGCTGCCGGCGACTTCATCGCCCTGCTCATCAGCCAATGCCTGCTGGCGCTCCGGCGTGTCGGAAAGCAGATCTGCCAAGGCCTGGGCCTTTTTGTCTTCGGCGGATTTACGCGCTGCGTCCTGGGCCTTTTTCTTGGCGGCGTCGGCGGCGGCTTTCTTCTTCGCGTCTTCGGCGACTTTCTTTTTCGCCTCTTCAGCTTCAGCTTTCTTCTTGGCGTCCTCGGCCGCTTTCTTCTTCGCGTCCTCGACGATCTTTTTCTTCGCTTCTTCAGCGGCCGCTTTCTTGGCCTCTTCTTCAGCGGCTTTCTTGGCTTCTTCTTCGGCTTTCTTCTTGGCTATATCAGCCAATTGTTTCTCTTCTGCCTTTTTGGCCTCGGCGGTCTTCTTCGCTTCGTCGGCTTTCTTGGCTTCGTCAGCCTTTTTCGCCTCGTCGGCTTTCTTCGCCTCATCGGCCTTCTTGGCTTCCTCGGCCTTTTGAGCCGCTTCCTCTTTCTTTTGTTCCGCGGCCTTTATCGCTTCCTGCTCGACCTTCTTCTGCTCCATCTGCTCGACTTCAGTCTGGCGCGCGGCGGATTTTTTCGCCTCACCGGCAAGCTTCTGGTTGGTCTGGGTGGTCGCCTGGCTTTTCGACTTGAGCTGGTACAACGTCGCCTGCACGATCGGCTTGGCCGGCGGCAGCTCAGGGGTCATGGCAAAACTGACGAACAGCATGCCGAACACCAGCACGTGCAGGCCGATTGCCAGGACACTAGGCCAGAAGTAGCTTTCCGAGGCGGACGGCTCTCGCTGTTGCTGCATCAGGGCGCCTCAGTGATCAAGCCAACATTACCGACCCCGGCTTTCTGCAGGCCGCCCATGGCGCCCATCACGGCACCGTAGTCGACGGTCTTGTCACCGCGAATGAAGACCTGGGTGCGCTTGCCGTTACTGTTGCCGGCATTGATGATCTTCGTGACCGCATCGGTCATCTGCGGCAAGGTCATGGCCCGGTCCTGCTGCTTCTCGGTGTCGACTTCGCTGCCAAGGTTCCAGTAGTAGGTCTTGTCAGCCTTGATCGAAATGGTCAGTACCTGGGTGTTGTTGTCCTGCGGCAAGGCTTCGCTGGAAACCTTGGGCAGATCGACCTTCACGCCCTGATTGAGCATCGGCGCGGTCACCATGAAGATGACCAGCAGCACCAACATCACGTCGATGTAGGGCACCACGTTCATCTCGGCAACCGGCTTGCGCTTGTTTCGGGCTCGAGCGATTAAAGCCATGGGGAAATACCTGCTTATTCTTCGCTGGTGTGCACTTTGCGGTGCAGGATCGCCTGGAATTCATCGGCGAAGGTGTAGTAACGGCTGGTCAGCGCTTCGCTGCGGGCAGCGAAGCGGTTGTAGGCGATCACGGCTGGAATGGCCGCGAACAGGCCGATGGCGGTGGCGACCAGCGCCTCGGCAATACCCGGGGCCACGGTGGCCAGGGTCGCTTGCTGGGCAGAGGCCAGGCCACGGAAGGAGTTCATGATCCCCCACACGGTGCCGAACAGACCGATGTATGGGCTGACCGAACCAACGGTGGCGAGGAACGACAGGCCTTGTTCGAGTTTTTCTTCCTCGCGGGAGATGGCCACGCGCATGGCACGGGCCACGCCTTCCATCACTGCTTCCGGATCAACGCCTGGCTGCTGGCGCAGACGGGAGAATTCCTTGAAGCCGGCACGGAAGATCTGCTCCACGCCCGAATCCGGGTCCGGGTTGCTCCCGGCCTGACGATAGAGCTTGGACAGGTCGATGCCGGACCAGAAGCGCTCTTCGAAGCTCTCCAGGGCACGGCGACCGGCGCGCAGCATGTTGCTGCGCTGAAAAATCATGATCCATGAGGTCACCGATGCGGCTACCAGGATCAGCATTACCAACTGCACCACGACGCTGGCATTGCTGACCAAGCTCCACATGGAGGTATGGTCGACGACGTTAGCTTCCACGCTTTATCTCCTGCTCTGAGTGTGTACCCGCGCCGCTCACGCCGGCAAAGGCCGCACGTAGAGCTTCGGGAATGGCCCGGGGTTTCAAACTATGGGTGCGCACACAGGCCACCAAAAACTGCCCTTCACAGAGCAGCACGTTATCCGTAGCCCGCCTGACCTGCTGCTTGAAACGCAGGCTGACACGGTTCAATTCGATGACATCGGCACTTACCACCAGTTCGTCGTCCAGTCGCGCCGGCGCGTGGTAGCGCGCTTCGCTGGAATGCACGACGAATAACAGGTCCTCCCCTGCCAGCGCGGATTGGGCGAAACCCAGTTCCCGCAGCCGTTCGGTTCGAGCCCGTTCCATAAACTTGAGGTAATTGACGTAGTAGACGATGCCGCCAGCATCGGTGTCCTCGTAATAAACGCGACAGCGATGTGCGAACGACTCCAGCCCGTTTTGCGCGCGCATACTCTAGTGCTTACTCCTCAGGTTGCCAATCGGCCAGGCAACTGTTTTTTCATTCTCGAACGCATTGACGCTCCAGGCGTCGTCTGGGACAGCACGAACTGGAAAAAAGTCGGCGTACAGAGCTCGTTCAATCGTCCACGGCATCGAGGAATTCGTCTACCACCGGCATCTCACCCATTCGTGTCGGGATGTTTAAGCCAAAATGCAGATAAGCATGACGGGTGACCACGCGCCCGCGAGGGGTACGCATGATGTAGCCCTGCTGGATCAGGTACGGTTCCAGCACATCTTCAATGGTGTGGCGCTCTTCGCTGATGGCCGCGGCCAGGCTGTCCACGCCCACCGGGCCACCGTCGAACTTCTCGATCATGGTCAGCAGCAGGCGCCGGTCCTGGTGGTCGAAACCACGCTCGTCGATGTCCAGCAGGTTCAACGCCAGGTCGGCAATCGGCTTGGTGATGTGGCCCTTGGCGCGGACTTCGGCAAAATCCCGGACCCGGCGCAGCAGGCGGTTGGCGATCCGCGGCGTACCCCGGGCACGCCGGGCGATCTCATACGCACCGTCCGGGTCCAGCGGCAACCCGAGGATGCCCGCCGAGCGGCTGACAATCGTCGCCAGGTCGGCGTTGTTATAGAACTCCAGGCGCTGGACGATACCGAAACGGTCCCGCAACGGGTTGGTCAGCATGCCGGCGCGGGTGGTGGCGCCCACCAGGGTGAAGGGCGGCAGATCGAGCTTGATGGAGCGTGCCGCCGGGCCTTCGCCGATCATGATGTCGAGCTGGAAATCTTCCATGGCCGGGTACAGCACTTCCTCGACGATCGGCGACAGCCGATGGATTTCGTCGATGAACAGCACATCATGGGGCTCAAGATTGGTCAGCAGCGCCGCCAGGTCGCCCGGCCGCTCGAGGACCGGCCCGGACGTGCTCTTGATCGAGACGCCCATTTCCTGGGCAATGATGTTGGCCAGGGTGGTCTTGCCCAGGCCCGGCGGGCCGAAGATCAAGGTGTGGTCCAGCGACTCGCTGCGCCCACGGGCGGCCTGGATGAACAACTCCATCTGCTCGCGCACGGTCGGTTGACCGATGTAGTCGGCCAGGCTGACAGGACGAATCGCGCGGTCCTGGATTTCCTCGCGGTCACGGGGCGCGCCCGTGGCGGCGATCAGGCGGTCAGCTTCAATCACTTAAATCATTCCCTTCAGGGCACGACGAATCATGTCTTCAGTGCTCAGGCCTTTTTCCTTGATGGCGGAAATCGCCTTGCTGGCTTCCTGCGGCTTGTAGCCCAGGGAGATCAGCGCGGTGACCGCATCGTTTTCGGCGCTGACCGCAGGCGCAGGCACGTCCGGCTGGTTCGGCACCAGGGCGAACATCGCCGGCACCGCCTCCCAGGCCTTGAAGCGGTCCTTGAGCTCGACCAGCAGGCGCTCGGCGGTTTTCTTGCCCACCCCCGGCACCTTGGTCAGGGCCGAGGTGTCCTGGGACTGCACGCAACGCACCAATTCATCGACTTCCAGGCTCGACATCAAGGCCAGGGCCAGTTTCGGGCCGACGCCATTGAGACGGATCAGCTCGCGGAAGAAGTCTCGCTCGCGCTTGCCGACGAAGCCATAGAGTAACTGCGCATCCTCGCGCACGACCAAATGGGTGTGCAGGGTCAGCGGCTCGCCGACCGACGGCAAGCGATACAGCGTGGTCATGGGCACTTCCAGCTCATAGCCCAGGCCATTTACATCCAGAATCAGGTGCGGCGGCTGTTTTTCAGCCAGGGTGCCGCGCAAGCGTCCAATCACGTTTCAGATCCTTGGGTGTTGGCCAGCCTCTGGCTGGCGAGTATCAACACGAGCAAAAAGGCCGGCAACACAGGCGCAACTGACTCGAGTTCATGAATGAAGCGCTGATGCTATCAGAGACGCAGGCGCCCGCCACGACTGCGTGCGGTTCCCAGGCCGTGAGGMAACAGGCTGGAACGGGTATGGGCATGGCAAATGGCAATGGCCAGGGCGTCGGAGGCATCGATCTGCGGCTTGCTGACCAGTTTCAACAGGTGCATCACCATCATTTGCACCTGTTCCTTGTTCGCCGCCCCGGTTCCGACGACCGCCTGCTTGACCTGGGTCGCGCTGTACTCGGCGATTTCCAGGTTCTCCTCGGCCCCAGCAACGATTGCCGCACCCCGGGCCTGCCCCAGCTTCAAGGCCGAGTCGGCGTTGCGCGCCATGAAAACCTTTTCGATGCCCATGGTGACCGGGCCGTAGGTCTGGATGACCTCACGCACGCCGCGATAAACGATCTGCAAGCGCTCGTGCAGTTCACCCGCCCCGGTGCGGATGCAACCAGACGCGACGTACACGCAGCCGCGCCCGGTATCGCGAACCACACCGTAGCCGGTGATGCGCGAACCAGGGTCGATACCAAGGATTAAAGTCATAGCGCCTGCGAAAAGGTAATGCGGTTGCAAAAGGATACAGCTCACTGAGGGCTTGCAGTGAATCCGTGGCGAGGAAGCTTGCTTGCGCCCGTAGGAGCTGTCGAGTGCAACGAGGCTGCGATCTTGCCCCAGACACTTGAGTCGCAAGCGAAAAAACAAGATCAAAAGATCGCGGCCTTCGGCAGCTCCTACATGCGGCCCAGCGGGAGCAAGCTCCCTCGCCACAATGGTTCCAAACAAACTTAAGTGAGCATCATTACGCCCCGTCAGCCCAGCTGTTCAGCCACCGACTCCGGAATGTCAGCGTTAGAGTAGACGTTCTGCACATCGTCCAGGTCTTCAAGCATGTCGATCAGCTTGAGCACCTTCTCGGCGCCTTCGAGGTCCAGTTCGGCACTGGTGGTCGGCTGCATGACGATCTCTGCGTCGGCGGGCTTGAAACCGGCCGCCTCCAGGGCGTTGCGCACGGCATAGAAGCTGGCGAACGAAGTGAACACGTCGAACGAGCCGTCTTCGTGGCTGACCACATCATCGGCGTCGGCCTCCAGAGCGGCTTCCGTCAGGGCATCTTCATCGAGGCCCGGCGCGAAGCTGATCTGCCCCTTGCGCTCGAACAGGTAAGCCACCGAACCATCGGTGCCCAGGTTACCACCGCATTTGCTGAACGCGTGACGCACGGCGGCGGCAGTACGGTTGCGGTTGTCGGTCATGCATTCGACCATCACCGCCACGCCGCCCGGGCCATAACCTTCGTAGGTCAGCTCTTCAACGTTGTCAGCCTCGGTCGCACCGGCGCCACGGGCGATGGCCCGGTCGATGATGTCGCGGCTCATGTTGGCACTCAGCGCCTTGTCCAGGGCCAGGCGCAAGCGCGGGTTGGAACCCGGGTCGCCACCACCCTGGCGGGCCGCGACCGTCAGCTCACGGATCCACTTGGTGAAGATCTTGCCTCTCTTGGCATCCTGACGTTCTTTGCGGTGCTTGATGTTCGCCCACTTGGAATGACCTGCCATAACTCGCTCCGTTTCTCTTTGGAACATTGCCCGCCCTGCGCGTACGCAGTGGCCGGCAATCAGAAATATCGACCCCAATGAAAAGGCGCATCCGAAGATGCGCCCTCTCAGGTGCCAGCCTTACTCAGCCTTTGGCTGTTCACGCAGACGAATGTGCAACTCGCGCAATGCCTTGGCATCCACCACACCCGGCGCCTGGGTCATGACATCGGCCGCGCTCTGGGTTTTCGGGAACGCGATCACTTCACGGATCGACTGGGCGCCGGTCATCAGCATCACCAGGCGGTCCAGGCCGAAGGCCAGGCCACCGTGGGGCGGCGCACCGTACTTCAGGGCGTCGAGCAGGAAGCCGAACTTCTCTTCCTGCTCGGCTTCGTTGATGCCCAGCAGGCGGAACACTGCCTGTTGCATTTCCTTGCGATGGATACGGATCGAACCGCCACCCAGCTCGGTGCCGTTCAGGACCATGTCGTAAGCGCGCGACAGAGCGGTGGCCGGGTTGGCCTCCAACTCTTCAGGCGAGCACTTCGGCGCGGTGAACGGGTGGTGCAGCGCCGAGAAGCTGCCGTCGTCGTTTTCTTCGAACATCGGGAAGTCGACGACCCACATCGGTGCCCACTCGCAGGTCAGCAGTTTCAGGTCGTGACCCAGCTTGATGCGCAGCGCGCCCAGGGCTTCGCTGACGATCTTGGCCTTGTCGGCGCCGAAGAACACGATGTCGCCGTCAACCGCGCCCACGCGATCAAGGATCACATTGAGGTTGGCTTCCGGGATGTTTTTCACGATCGGCGATTGCAGGCCATCAACACCCGCGGCGCGCTCGTTGACCTTGATATACGCCAGGCCCTTGGCACCGTAGATGCCGACGAACTTGGTGTAGTCGTCGATCTGCTTGCGCGGCATGTTGGCGCCGCCAGGAACACGCAGGGCCGCGATACGGCATTTCGGGTCGTTGGCCGGGCCGCTGAACACCTTGAACTCGACGTCCTTGAGCTGGTCAGCCACGTCCACCAGTTCCAGCGGGTTACGCAGGTCTGGCTTGTCGGAACCGTAGCGGCGCATGGCCTCTTCGAAGGTCATGTGCGGGAACTCACCGAATTCCAGGCCCAGCACTTCCTTGAACAGGTTGCGGATCATGCCTTCGGTCAGGCCCATGATGTCTTTTTCGTCGAGGAAGCTGGTCTCGATGTCGATCTGAGTGAACTCAGGCTGACGGTCGGCACGCAGGTCTTCGTCGCGGAAGCACTTGGCGATCTGGTAGTAACGATCGAACCCGGCCACCATCAGCAGTTGCTTGAACAGCTGTGGCGATTGCGGCAAGGCGAAGAAGCTGCCGGGGTGGGTACGGCTCGGCACCAGGTAGTCGCGGGCGCCTTCCGGCGTGGCGCGGGTCAGGATCGGCGTCTCGACGTCGAGGAAGCCGTTCTCGTCCAGGTAACGACGGATGCTGGTGGTCATGCGCGAACGCAGGCGCAGCTTCTCGGCCATTTCCGGGCGACGCAGGTCGATGAAGCGGTAGCGCAGGCGGGTTTCTTCGCCCACGTCGGAGTATTCGTTGAGTGGGAACGGCGGGGTTTCCGATTCGTTGAGCACTTCCAGCTCGTAACCCAGCACTTCGATCATGCCGGACGCCATGTTGGCGTTGCCAGCACCGGCCGGACGCAGGCGCACCTTGCCGGTGATCTTGACCACGTATTCGCTGCGCACGCGGTCGGCGGTGGCGAAGGTGTCAGCGCGGTCCGGATCGAACACCACCTGGGCCAGGCCTTCACGATCACGGATATCGAGGAAAATCACCCCGCCATGGTCACGGCGACGATGGACCCATCCGCAAAGAGTAACTTCCTGACCTTCCAGGCTTTCGTTCAGTTGGCCGCAATAATGGCTGCGCATCATGGTAGTGGTTTCACTTCTCGTAATTCGAAATTCGGTTGGAGGACCTGCCCGTGCAAGCACTCGCGCGTGTTCAACTCAATCAGCTTTGTCGCCACCGGCCAAATTCTTCTTGGCGCCGGTCTTGAAGTCGGTTTCATACCAGCCTGTGCCGCCGAGGCGGAAACCAGGCATGGACAGCATCTTTTTCAGCTCTGGCGCCTGGCAGGCAGGGCAGTCGACCAGCGGTGCCGCGCTGATCTTTTGAATGGCTTCCATCTGATGACCACAGGAAGCACATTGATAGTCGTACATCGGCATGGGGTTGTCTCGGCGATCAGGTTACTCGCGCAAAGGCTGGGCTTTGCGGCAAAGAGCGGGATTATATCCATTAAATGCGGCCTGTGCAGCCGTAAGACCGCGTGTAGGAGCTGACGAGTGCAACGAGGCTGCGATCCTGCCCCAGACACTTGAGTCGCAAGCGAATAATCAAGATCAAGATCCAAAGATCGCAGCCTTCGGCAGCTCCTACGCCGAACCATGATCCATCCCGGTTTCCTTCAAACTGTGCACCACGCAGACCACACGCACCAGCGCGCTGAAATTGCGCACCCCGCCATGGCGCAGGTGCACCTCCCTGTCGACATGGGACAGCAACGTGCTGATGGAACAGCTGTTGAGCTGGGCCATGTCGCCGAGGATATCCCAATAGACCTGTTCCAGCCGCAGACAGGTGGCGAACCCGTTCAGACGAATGGATCGGGCCAGGGGGCGCACCAGCTGCATGTCGAACCCCCTGACGAACGGATCGACGCTGATGGACTGAAAGCGCCCACGCACACCCTCCCCCGGTTCTTTTCCTTGAATCATACCGTTGACACTCCTTTGCCATACGAACCTATCAGTTGGAAACACTCCATCTGTGGCTCTATGGAAGCTCAACGGCATCGCCAGTTCCAGACGACTTTATGACCATGGACGTAGGACAAGCCAACAGCTGGCAGGCGACGAATTACGCCGTCCTACACGCCGCGTGCTGGGAACGCTGCCCACGCCACGTCATCACCTGCCTGGAGTTACTAGCCCTCCAGCAACGCGCGCAGCATCCACGCGGTCTTTTCGTGAACTTGCATGCGCTGGGTCAGCAGGTCGGCAGTGGGCTCATCGCTGACCTTGTCCAATAAAGGAAAAATGCCACGGGCCGTACGCGTCACCGCTTCCTGACCCTCGACCAGTTGCCGGATCATGTCTTCGGCACCCGGCACGCCTTCCTCTTCCTTAATAGAAGACAGGCGTGCATACACCGAGTAAGCCCCCGGGGCCGGGAAACCCAGGGCGCGGATGCGCTCGGCAATCAGGTCCACCGCCAGGGCCAGCTCGTTGTATTGCTCCTCGAACATCAGGTGCAGGGTCCGAAACATCGGCCCCGTGACGTTCCAGTGAAAATTGTGGGTCTTGAGATACAGCACATAGGTGTCCGACAGCAGGCGCGAAAGCCCGTCGACGATGGATTTGCGGTCTTCTTCACTGATACCGATATCAATTGCCATGTTGGTTGATCTCCTGACGGTGATGAATTCGACAACGCCCCAAACTCTAGAGGTTTTGGCCGCCTATGGCCTGCGACAGATCGCCAGCCCTTCTGAACCGACAAGCCGGGACAGCGGGCGGTTCCGACACCTCGAGGAATTCAACGCCGTTTGCCTGGCACCTTCAAGCACTCGTGGGGCTTTTCTGGCCGACGAACAGCGCGGTACGTGCCCGCAACGAGTTTGAGAAGGCCGGGGCTTTGCTGTTAAATAGGCAGTGTGTCGCTACGCCTATTTTTCCGGGCGTAACGCATAGGCTGATTCGGGTGCGTGTCCAACGCCTCTCATTGTTTCGAAGCGAACCGTCCCCGACCTGCTCTTCCTTGTGATCTGTCTTAACCGTGAGCCAATCAAAATGTTGAAAATCGTCCACTTGCTAATGGGCGCAGCTGCCCTGCTGCTGTCCTTCATCCCTAGCCTGGGTTCCGAAGCCACACCTTACCTGCAACACCCCGATGCACTGTACCTGGCCTTTTTCGGCCTGCTCAACCTGACCCTTGCACCCGTCATCCCTTACTGGAACAAAGGTCCACGTCACCAACTGCAGAACCTGGTCAGTGCCCTGCTGGTGCTGGCCGTTGCCCTGCAAACCCTGGCCCTGCTGGCGCCTATGCCGGAAATCGGCGGTCAACCGGCCATTCTGTTCAGCCTGGGCGCAGCGCTGCTCGCCGTGGCACTGCACCTGGCCGTCAGCTTCTACAAGAAGTCGTCGCCGGCCGCCGCTGCGCAGAACTACGACATGTCCAACCGCGATACCGGCACGGTGAAGTGGTTCAACACGTCCAAAGGGTTCGGCTTCATCTCCCGCGACTCCGGCGATGACATTTTCGTGCATTTCCGGGCCATTCGTGGCGAAGGCCATCGCGTCCTGGTGGAAGGCCAGCGTGTGGAGTTCTCCGTGATGAACCGTGACAAGGGCCTGCAGGCCGAAGATGTGATCGCCGCGCTGCCGCGCCGCTGATCCCAGCATAAAAAAACCGCGATGCAGCCTGGCTGCTCGCGGTTTTTTATTGCCCGTCAATCAGAAACCGGGCAAATCAGTAGTGAGGAGGCGGCGCCTCTTCTTCGAACGACTCGAACTGCCCGACCATCTCTTCCTGGCGCTTGAGCAGCGCCGCCATCTGCAGCTGCAGACGCTCGACGACCCGCTGCTGCGCCACCAGCACATCGTTCAACGCCTGGATGGTGTCATCCTGAAACGCCAGGCGGCTTTCCAGATCGGTTACGCGGTCTTCAAGGTTCATGGTTCAGCCCTCCAGAAACTTGAAATCATCGGTCAAGGCCACTCGCAACCGTTCACGAATGGCCGCGACCTGCCCTGCATTATAAGGCTGCGCCGGGTGTTTACCCCAGACCGGCGCAGGCCAGGCGGCATCATCACGCTTGCGCACAATGACGTGCATGTGCAATTGACTGACGACGTTACCCAAGGTTGCAACGTTCATCTTGTCGGCATCGAACGAATCCTTGAGGGTTTCGGCCAGCGCCGTGGTTTCTTTCCACAGCTGCTGTTGATCAGCGTCATCCAATTGAAACAATTCGCTGATATCTTCCCGCCGCGGTACGAGGATGAACCACGGGTAGTTCGAATCGTTGGACAAGAGCAACCGGCACAACGGGAAATCACCGATGGGCAATGTGTCTTGTTGCAGTCGTGGATCTAAAGCGAACACCGCGTGTACTCCTCGCTCGTTATTGGTTCTGCCCGGTTTGGCGGCCCGCAGGCCTGCATCGGACTCAGATGCGCAGCATACCCGCGAAAGCCGGATCGATCACTGCGCAGCGTCCTGATGCTCGTCCTGTGAAGTTTTTTTTCAACACGCAGCATCAACCTGTGCAAGCTGACGCACCAACACAGCGCAAGCGGCACGGCAAGGTCCTGACAGGACCATGCCAGGGCCCAGGCAAAGCCCCGACGCTGTAAGATTTTCGTACAAGCTGAAATTTTTTTGCACCAAAACAGCACAGTGCGTCTACGCTCAGTGCACAAAGTATCCGTGATTTACTCACTGGGTAGGGTGAACCGGTAACGTTTTTGATTGTCTTGCCCCGTTTGTCGACGGCAAACACGAGAGCCGCACACGAGTCAACCCTATTTAAAACAAGGCCTTTGGAGCCCGGTTTCATGAGGTTTCACCGCGTCAATCGATAAAATGTGAAAAAAATGTAAACGAAAATCGGGTTTGAGCATGCTTGTTGCATTCATCCCCGCACTGTCCAAAGGTCCCGCCGGATGCGGGAACCTGCCGACATACAAATTAAAGTGGCAAGGCTGCCCATAGGAGCTTCAAGCGCGGTAATGACGGACTCTTTACACCGATGCCGGAAAAAGAAAACAACATTAAAGTTGTGAATACGGTTGCGTCGGAACAGCTGAAATGCGACATGGATCGAGCCATTGGCGACATGGTCGTAAAGAAGCTGAAAGGTTGAATGGGCAAGTATCGCCAATAATGTCGTCGTGATATAAGTTTGCGCCGACACAAAAAGAAAGAGCCGCCCAGATAAAAAAACAGGTGGGACGGCAGTACTCTTCTAAAAACCAAAGGAGCAAATCACGATGCGCGTGATGAAGTGGAGCATGATCGCACTGGCTGTATCGGCCAGTACCTCGCAGTTCGCAATGGCCTCTTCCCAGGAAGAATCCAAGGGCTTTTTTGAAGATCAGAGCTTGAATGTTCTGACTCGTGCGCTGTACATGAACCGTGATTTCAAGAACAACCCAAGCACTTCACAAAGTTATCGTGAAGAGTCTGGTATTGCCGCACGTGCCATGTACGAGTCGGGCTTTACCCAAGGTACCGTTGGTGTTGGCGCTGACGCCTTTGCATTCGGTTCCGCCCGATTCGACGGTGGCAGTGGTCGCGCCGGTAACGGTCTGTTCGCTCGTGACAGCGACGGTAACCTGGAAGACACTCAATCCAGGGCTGGTGCCGCGGTTAAATTCCGTCTGTCCGACACCGTCCTGAAATACGGCAACCAGCTCGTTGCCAGCCCGGTTTTCTCCACTGACGACAGCCGTCTGCTGCCAGAAGTTGCCACCGGCACCTTGATCACCAGCAAGGAAATCAAGGGCCTGGAGCTGAGCGCAGGTCGCTTCACCTCTCTGAGTTCGCAAACTGGCATGGGGCGTGACAGCCTCGGCCTGACATCTGCTGACATTGCCGGCGCAACCTACCAGTTCACCGACAATTTCGTAGCAGGCGTAGCGGCTTCCGACGTTGAAGATCACTACAAAAAGAAATACATCAACCTGAACTACACCCTGCCGATCAACGAAGATCAGTCCCTGAACTTCGACTTCAACGGTTATGACAGCAAGGATCAGGGCCAGAAGCTCAGCGGCGACGTTGACAACCGCATCTGGTCCCTCGCAGCGGCCTATGCCATCGGTGCTCACAAGTTCACCCTGGCTCACCAGCGCTCCACCGGTGATACTGGTTACGTGTATGGCGCTGACGGCAACGGTACTATCTTCCTCGCCAACTCCATCCAGTACTCCGACTTCAACGGTCAGGACGAGCGCTCCTGGCAGGCTCGCTACGACCTGAACATGAAGACTTATGGCGTTCCAGGCCTGAGCTTCATGACTCGTTACGTTACCGGTGACAACATCGAGACTGGCGGCGAGGAAGGTAAAGAGCACGAGTGGGACTTCGAAACCAAGTACGTTATGCAGAGCGGCCCAGCCAAAGATCTGTCGTTCCGTGTTCGTAGCGCGTTCTACCGTGCCAATACCTCTTACAACGGCATCAACGGCAACGACAACAATGACTTCCGCGTAATCGTCGAATACCCACTGAGCATCTTGTAATTCAGTGCTAATTCGATAGCGACACCCGCAACAAAAAAACCGCTCACCTGAATCAGGTGAGCGGTTTTTTTATGTCCATTGCAATGCCAGCTTTACCACAACTTATTAAATAGCAAGCTAACTAAACATAACCTGACCCCAGCGCCAAGTTATAGTCGAATCGTTATCGCGCTGGTCCTTCCTGAACGACTCGAATCACTCGCTGTGGAAACGGGATATCAATGCCCGCGTCCTTCAAGCGATCTCGCGCCTGCTCATTAAGCATGAACATCACGTTCCAATAATCCGCTGTCTTGACCCAGACACGCAGCGACACCGTGATGGAACTGTCGCCCAAGGTAGAAATCACCGCTTCAGGCGCCGGATCCGCCAGCACGCGTTCATCCTTGGCCAGCTCCAACAACACTTCCCGGGCTTTTTGCAGGTCAGCCTGGTAATCCACGCCGACATCGAACACCACTTTGCGGGTCGGCTGGCGGTTGGTGTTGGTGATGATGCCGTTCGACAGGTTGCCGTTGGGCACGATCACGGTTTTGTTGTCACCGGTGCGAATCACGGTGTGGAAGATCTGGATGCTGTCGACCGTACCGGCCACACCCTGGGCTTCGATCCAGTCACCAATGCGGAATGGGCGGAACAGCAGGATCAGCACGCCACCGGCGAAGTTCGCCAGGCTGCCTTGCAAGGCCAGGCCAATCGCCAGGCCGGCGGCACCGATGGCGGCGACGAACGAAGTCGTTTCCACACCGATCATCGAAGCGACGCTGACGATCAGCAAAATCTTCAGGATGATGTTGGCCAGGGTACTGATAAACCCTTGCAGGGCCAGGTCGGCGTTACGCAAGGCCAGCAACGCACCCAGTTTCTGTGTCACTTTGTTGATCAACCACCAGCCGATGGCCAGGGTGATGACCGCCAGCAGCACGCGGCTGCCGTATTCCATGATCATGGGGATCCAGGTCTGGGAAGCCTTGACCAGGTTGTCCACTTCAGCATTCAAATCCATCTAACTCTCCTTATTTCTGTTGCACGCGGCATTTTGTGGCGCTCAAGCCTGGGAGCCATGTAGGAGCCATGTAGGAGCTGTCGAGTGCAACGAGGCTGCGATCTTTCCCCAGACACTTGAGTCCCAAGCGAAAGATGAAAAGATCAAAAGATCGCAGCCTTCGACAGCTCCTACACCCAAGCGGGAGCAAGCTCCCTCGCCACAGTGTGTCCCTATGACCGAAAGGATCAGTCGCGGAAGTTGTTGAATTGCAGCGGCATGCCGAATTCCTTGCCGCGCAGTGCCGCAATGGCTTCCTGCAAGTCGTCACGCTTCTTGCCGGTGACCCGCACTTGCTCGCCCTGGATGGCGGCTTGCACCTTGAGCTTGGCGTCCTTGATATGAGCGACGATCTTCTTGGCCAGTTCCTTGTCGATGCCTTCCTTGAGCACGGCTTCCTGCTTCATCAGCTTGCCCGAGGCATAGGCGTCCTTGACCTCAAGGCACTGCACATCGATCTTGCGCTTGACCAGCGCCAGCTTGAGGATCTCGATCATCGCCTCGAGCTGGAAATCGGCCTCGGCGGTCAGGTTCACGGTCAGGTCTTTTTCCTTGAACTCGAAACTGCCCTTGCCCTTGAGGTCATAACGACGGTCGAGTTCCTTGACGGCGTTTTCAACCGCGTTGGTGACTTCGTGCTTGTCCAGTTCGGATACCACGTCGAATGACGGCATGTAGTGTTCTCCAAATAAAAAGGCGCGCCAGTATCAACGGCGCGCGCTTGGCTTGTGGTTAAAATCGGGCTCATTATAACGGCTCTTTTCCTGCCGACACTGCGAGCCCTCAGATGCCTGCGCCAATCCGAGTAAAAAACTGATGTCCACTACCTGGCATGTCCTCGGGGCCGGCAGTCTCGGCACGTTGTGGGCCACGCGCCTGGCCCGGGCCGGGTTGCCGGTGCGGCTGGTGCTGCGCAACGAAGCCCGCTTGCAGGCCTACCGCAGCGCCGGCGGCCTGACGCTGGTGGAACAGGGCCAGGCGCAGTGTTACCCGATACCTGGCGAAACGGCGGACAGCCCGGAACCGATCAGGCGCCTGCTATTGGCCTGCAAAGCCTACGACGCGGAAGCGGCCGTGGCTTCGGTGGCCCATCGCCTGGACGCCGAATCGGAACTGATCCTGTTGCAGAACGGCCTCGGCAGCCAGGACGCGGTGGCCAATTGCGTGCCCCAGGCCCGTTGCATCAGCGCCTCCAGCACCGAAGGCGCGTTCCGCGACGGTGACTGGCGCGTGGTGTTCGCCGGCCACGGCTACACCTGGCTGGGCGATCCTGCTCACCCAGTGGCGCCGTTCTGGCTCGACGACCTGGCCGCCGCCGGCATTCCCCACGAATGGAGCGCCGACATCCTCACCCGGCTCTGGCGCAAGCTGGCGCTCAACTGCGCAATCAACCCGCTGACCGTGCTGCACCACTGCAGGAACGGCGGCTTGCAGGAACACCGTTGCGAAGTGGCGACCCTGTGCGCGGAACTCACCGACCTGCTCGAGCGTTGCGGCCAGCCTGCGGCTGCCGAAGACTTGCAGCCGGAAGTCGAACGGGTGATCCAGGCCACGGCCGCCAATTACTCCTCGATGTATCAGGATGTCGCCAATCGGCGCCGCACCGAAATCAGCTACTTGCTCGGTTACGCCTGCAAGGTCGCCCAACGCCACGAGCTGACCGTGCCGCACCTGGAACAACTGCGACAGCGACTGATTGTCCACTTGCACAACCTCGCATTGCCCAGCGACTGAGCAGCGGCTACGCTGGCCCTCGTGTTCCTTTTTAGCGACGAGTCTGATGCCATTGCGCCAGCGCCTTGAAAACCTCCCGGTCGGCCAGAAACTGCTAGCCGCCCTGTTGGTGTTGTTGACCACTGTCCTGCTGGTGGCCAACCTGACCTTTATCAGCGCCGCCTACTACATTTCCCAGGAAAGCATGGCACCCCAGGCCCTGCAGACCATTGGCCGGCTGGTGGCCAATCCGAGCCTGATCTCCGACGCCCTGCAATCGCCACAAAGCGCCCAACGCTTGCTCGACGAGCTCAACAGCTACGCACCGCTACGGGCGGCGGCGCTGTACGACGGCCAGGGCGAACGCCTGGCACAACTGCAACAGGGCGAAAAGCTCAAGCTGCCGGACCAGTACCGCAACATACAAGCCTGGCAGGCGGGCGAATTTCGCAGTAACCAGGTCATTACCCTGCCCCGTCCCGGCACGCTGCCCGGTCATCTGTTACTGGTGGCCAGTAGCGAATTGCCGACTGCGTTCTACACCGGCACCCTGACCGCCAGCCTCGGCATCCTGATTTTCAGCGTGTTGCTGTGGCTGATCATTGCCCAGCAGATCAAGCGCCTGATCACCCAGCCGATTCATCAACTTGAAGAACTGTCACGCCAGGTCACCCGCGAAGAGAACTATGCCCTGCGTGCCGCACGCGGCAACCACGATGAGATCGGCAGCCTGGCCGAGGCATTCAACACCATGTTGTCGCGGATCGAAGCCCGGGAGCAGCAACTCAAGCGCGCGCGGGACGACTCCCAGGCCGCCTACGACCAGGCCCAGGGCCTGGCGGAAGAAACCCGTCATACCAATCGCAAGCTGGAGCTGGAAGTCCAGGTGCGCAGCAAGATCGAGAAAAAGCTCACCGGTTTCCAGAATTACCTCAACAGCATCATCGACTCAATGCCGTCGGCGCTGATCGCCCTCGACGAGCAGCTCTACGTCACCCAATGGAACCAGGAAGCCAGCGCCCTCTCCGGCACACGGCTGGACGAGGCGCTGAACCAGCCGATCTTCCTCGCCTTCGAACCGCTCAAGCCCTACCTGCCCCAGCTCAAGCAGACCGTCGAGCAGCACACGGTGGCCAAGATCGAACGCGTCACCTGGACCAAGGACGACGAAGCCCGCCACTACGCCCTCACCTTCTACCCATTGATGGGCGGTGCCGGACGTGGCGTGGTCATCCGGATCGATGACATCACCCAGCGCCTGTCGCTGGAAGAAATGATGGTGCAATCGGAGAAAATGCTCTCGGTCGGCGGCCTTGCGGCGGGCATGGCCCATGAAATCAACAACCCGCTGGGGGCGATCCTGCACAACGTGCAGAATATCCGCCGACGCCTGTCGCCGGAACTGCCCAAGAACCTCGAACAGGCCGAGCTGCTGGGTATCCCGTTAGAGGAGGTCAATCGTTACCTCCAGGGTCGGGAGATCCCGCAGTTGCTCGACGGCATCCAGCAAGCCGGCGCCCGGGCAGCAAAAATCGTCACCCACATGCTCAGCTTCAGCCGGCGCAGCACGCGGCAAATGGCACCTTGCGACCTGCCCGCGCTGATCGACCAGGCAGTGGAAATCGCCGGCAACGACTTCGACCTGGCCATCGGCTTCGACTTCAAGGGCCAGGCGATCACCCGTCAGTTCGACCCGAACCTGGGCCCGGTGCCCGGCACGGCCAACGAGCTGGAACAGGTGCTGCTCAACCTGCTGAAAAACGCCGCCCAGGCGATCCATCAACGCCAGGACGACAGCGAACCGGGACGCATCATCCTGCGCACGCGGTTGAATCCACCGTGGGCGGAAATCCAGGTCGAGGACAACGGCATCGGCATGAGCGAGAACGTGCGCAAACGCACCTTCGAGCCCTTCTTCACCACCAAGGAGATCGGCCAGGGCACGGGCCTCGGGCTGTCGGTCTCGTATTTCATCATCACCAACAATCACAAGGGCCAGATGGAAGTGCAGTCGGCGCCGGGTCAAGGCACTTGCTTCACCTTGCGCCTGCCCCTGGCCGGCACTTCGATGGTGCCGCAGGAAAACAAGCAACTGGAGCGCTGAGCATGGGTTTTCGCCTGTCGAAGATTTACACCCGCACCGGCGACAAAGGTGAAACCGGGTTGGGCGATGGTCGCCGCGTGGCAAAGGACCACCCACGGGTCGAGGCCATCGGCGAAGTGGATACACTGAATAGCCAGCTGGGTTTATTGCTGGCCGGGCTCGCCACTGAAACCACCCGACATCCGGGGCTGAAAGAGGTCAGTGACGTGCTGGCGCCTTGTCAGCACCGTCTGTTCGATCTCGGCGGAGAACTGGCGATGCCGGCATATCAGGCCTTGAACGTGGCGGAAATCGAGCGACTGGAAGCGGCGATCGATGGGTGGAACGAGGAATTGGGCCCCCTGGAAAACTTCATCCTGCCCGGTGGCTCGGCGCTGGTGGCCCAGGCCCACGTCTGCCGCAGCCTGGCCCGCAGCGCCGAGCGACGTTGCCAGCAATTGAACGCCATGGAGCCACTGGCCGGGCCAGGGCTGGCCTATATCAATCGATTATCGGACCTGCTGTTCGTGGCCGCGCGGGTCATTGCCCGGCGGCAAGGGGTGGCAGAGGTGCTTTGGGTGGCGGCGGCCAAGCCTGAGGGCTGATCACCTGCATGATCGTTCCCCACGCTCTGCGTGGGAACGCAGCCCGGGACGCTCCGCGTCCCTCCAGAGCCGAACGCGGAGCGTCCGTTGAGGCATTCCCACGCGGAGCGTGGGAACGATCAGTTCACTGCAGCTTCAAGCTTCAGGCCAAAACGCCCGAATCCCCGCCACACCCTGCGCCCCGGCCTCCCAGGCTTTTTGTCGCTCGCCAGGCCCGACCCCACCCAACAGATAGACCGGCCTGTTGAAGCCCTCGATCAACCGCGCCGCCTCTGCCCACCCCAACGGCTGTGCGTCAGGATGGGTCTGGGTCGGTTGCACCGGCGAAAGCGTGACGAAGTCCACGTCCATCTGCTGCGCCAGGGACAGTTCCTCGGCGCTATGGCAGGAGGCCGCCAGCCAGCGGTCCTTGCCGAACGGTCGACCGGCCGCGGCATGCTTGCGCAACTGCGCGGCGGTGATGTGCCAACCGGCAGAGGGAAAATCCCCCAGCCATTCGAACGGCCCCTTGAGCATCAGTTGGGCCTTGCCGGCACACAGCCCCGCCGCATCCACCGCCAGATCGCGGTATTTCGGGTCGTAGCCACCGGGGGCACGCAGTTGGACCAACTTGATCCCGCCGGCAATCGCCTTCTGCATGCCGCGCAGCAAGGCCGGCGTCTCAAGGCCTTCCGGGGTAATCAGGTACTCACCCGGCAAACGGGCCGCCGCAATGATCGGCTGATTTGCCGCCGGAAACTCATGGTTCGTCAGGTCGCGGGCCGTCACCCAGGCCAACGGCTGCCCTTCGGCGCCGTGGGGCTCGCCAGTGAACGCCGAGACTTCCCAGACATCCAGCAATACCTGTTTGTCCGGGTAGTCGTGACGCACCTTGATCAACGGTCGGGCGGCATCGACAACGATGCCCAGCTCTTCATGAAGTTCGCGGGCCAGGGCGGTTTCGACGGATTCATCGGCCTCGACCTTGCCACCGGGGAACTCCCACAGGCCGCCCTGGTGCTGGGTGTCGGCCCGTCGGGCGATCAGGATTTTACCGGCGGCATCGCGAATGACCGCTGCCGCCACATGGACTCGTTTCACCGCGCAGTGTCCTCCAGGCCAGCTTGTTGCCACGCCTTGAACGCCGGCCATTGGTAAAGGGTTTCGACGTAGGCCTCATCGACCTCCGACAGTTTCACCTGATAAGTGCGCAGGCGCACGGCAACAGGGGCAAAAAACGCATCGACCAGGCTCACGCGGCCAAACAGGTAGGGACCTGTTTCGGTCGCCGCGGCACGGCATTCGGCCCACAGCGCCAGCATCCGCTCGATTTCCACCTGGACGTCAGCCGGCATGGGCGACAGCGGTGCATCGTGCAGCAGGTCAAAGGGCATGTTGCCGCGAATGGCGAAGAAGCCGCTGTGCATTTGTGCGCAGGCCGACCGCGCCTGGGCCCGGGCGGCCATATCCTTGGGCCAGAGGCCGGCATCCGGGAACTGTTCAGCCAGGTATTCGGCAATCGCCAGGGAATCGGCGATCACGCCGAACTCGGTCTTGAGCAACGGGACCTTGGCCGTGGCCGAATACTTGAGCAGCTTCTCGCGGGTGTCGGGTTGGTCGAGCCTGACCAGCTCTTCGGTGTACTTCGCGCCGGTCAGCGCCAGGGCCAGCGCGCCGCGCAGGGACCAGGAGGATAGATCTTTGTCGCCGATGATCAGGTGCAGGCTCATGTGGATTCCTTTCTTGTGGTTCTGAGGTGTCTGTTCTGGCGCCATCGCGAGCAAGCTCGCTCCCACAGGGGAATTGTTGAGTGACCTAAAAAGCGTTCACACCACCGATCCACTGTGGGAGCGAGCCTGCTCGCGATAGGAGCGACTCGGTCCCGAGCGGATTAAGTCCGGTACTCAGCGTTGATCTTGACGTACTCGTGGGACAGATCGGTGGTCCAGATCGTTTCGCTGCAATCCCCACGTCCCAGCTCGATACGGATGGTGATCTCTTCCTGCTGCATCACAGCCGCGCCCTGGGCTTCGGTGTAGGTCGCAGCGCGAGCGCCTTGGCTGGCGATGCAGACTTCGCCGAGGAACACGTCGATCTTGCTCACGTCCAGCTCAGGCACGCCGGCACGGCCAACGGCGGCGAGGATCCGGCCCCAGTTAGGATCGGAGGCGAACAGCGCGGTCTTGATCAGCGGCGAGTGGGCCACGGTGTAGCCGACATCCAGGCATTCCTGGTGATTGCCACCGCCGTTGACCTGCACGGTCACGAACTTGGTCGCGCCTTCGCCGTCACGGACGATGGCCTGGGCCACTTCCATGCACACTTCGAACACCGCCTGCTTCAGGGCGGCGAACAGCGGGCCGCTGGCTTCGGTGATTTCCGGCAGGCTGGCCTTGCCGGTGGCGATCAGCATGCAGCAGTCGTTGGTGGAGGTGTCGCCGTCGATGGTGATGCGGTTGAACGACTTGTTGGCACCGTCAAGCATCAGGTCTTGCAGCACCTGGCGCGAAACTTTGGCGTCGGTGGCGATGTAGCCGAGCATGGTCGCCATGTTCGGGCGGATCATGCCGGCGCCTTTGCTGATACCGGTAACGGTGATGGTCACGCCATCGTGCTCGAACTGGCGGCTCGCGCCCTTGGGCAAGGTGTCGGTGGTCATGATGCCGGTGGCGGCTGCGGCCCAGTTGTTTTCCGACAGATCATCGAGAGCGGCTTGCAACGCCCCTTCGATCTTCTCGACCGGCAGCGGCTCGCCGATCACGCCGGTGGAATACGGCAGCACCTGGCTGGCATCGACACCGGTCAGTTCCGCCAGCTTGGCGCAGGTGCGTTCGGCAGCGGCCAGGCCTGGCGCGCCGGTACCGGCGTTGGCGTTACCGGTGTTGGTCAGCAGATAACGCACCGGCCCCTGCACGCGCTGCTTGGCCAGGATGACCGGCGCGGCGCAAAAGGCATTGAGGGTGAACACGCCAGCGACCGTCGAGCCTTCGGCGCAACGCATGACCACGACGTCCTTGCGCCCGGGGCGCTTGATGCCCGCCGAGGCAATACCGAGTTCAAAACCGGCAACCGGGTGCAACGTTGGCAACGGACCAAGACCAACAGCCATGAATGCGCTCCTAAATTAGATGTAGATCGACGCCGTCCTCATCGAGACGGCGATTGAAAATGGCAAAACGCCGCGACGAATAAAATCCGGTCGCGGCGCGGGTGATTCAGCGTTGAAACGGGGAGTTACTGGATCTGCCCGTGGCAATGCTTGTATTTCTTGCCCGAACCGCAATAGCACAGTTCGTTACGGCCCAGCTTCTGCTCGTTGCGCACCGGTGCGGTCGCCAAGGCGACATCCACATCGACGCCCTCTTCGGCGACCACTTCCAGGCCCGGGGCTTCGGCATGTTCGAACTGCATGCGCGCAGCCAGGGCTTCGGCTTCCTGGCGCAGGCGGGCTTCTTCTTCGGCCGGGTCTTCGCGGCGAACCTGAACGTGAGACAGCACACGGATCGAGTCGCGCTTGATCGAGTCGAGCAACTCGGAGAACAGCGTGTAGGACTCGCGCTTGTACTCCTGCTTCGGGTTCTTCTGGGCGTAACCGCGCAAATGGATACCGTGACGCAGGTGGTCCATGGTCGACAGGTGGTCTTTCCACAAGTCGTCCAGTACCCGCAGCACAATCTGCTTCTCGAAGGAACGCAGCGCCTCGGCGCCTGCCTGGTCTTCCTTCTCGTTGTAGGCGGCGATCAGTTCGGCCAGCAGTTTCTCGCGCAGGGTTTCTTCATACAGGTGATCGTCTTCGTCGAGCCATTGCTGGATCGGCAATGCCACGCCGAAGTCGCTCTGCAGGGCGGCTTCCAGGCCGGCGACGTCCCACTGCTCCGGCAGCGACTGCGGCGGGATGTGGGCGCTGACGGTGGCGTTGAGCACGTCCTGGCGGAAATCGGCGATGGTTTCGCCAATGTTGTCGGCGCCCAACAAACTGTTACGCATGTGATAGATCACTTTACGCTGTTCGTTGTTGACGTCGTCGAACTCGAGCAATTGCTTACGGATATCGAAGTTGCGGCCTTCGACCTTGCGCTGGGCCTTCTCGATGGCGTTGGTCACCATGCGGTGCTCGATCGCCTCGCCTGGCTGCATGCCCAGGGCCTTCATGAAGTTCTTCACCCGGTCAGAGGCGAAGATGCGCATCAGGCTGTCTTCCAGGGACAGGTAGAAACGGCTGGAACCGGCGTCGCCCTGGCGACCGGCACGGCCACGCAGTTGGTTGTCGATACGGCGCGATTCATGACGCTCGGAAGCGATCACCTGCAAACCGCCGGACTCCAGCACTTGCTGGTGACGTTTCTGCCAGTCGGCCTTGATCTGCGCGATCTGCTCAGGCGTCGGGCTTTCCAGGCTGGCGACTTCCACTTCCCAGTTGCCGCCCAGCAGGATGTCGGTACCACGACCGGCCATGTTGGTGGCGATGGTCAGCGCACCCGGGCGCCCGGCCTGGGCGATGATCTCGGCTTCCTTCTCGTGGAACTTGGCGTTGAGGACCTTGTGCTCGATGCCTTCCTTGTTGAGCAAGGTGGACATGTGCTCGGAGGTCTCGATGGTGGCGGTACCCACCAGGATCGGCCGGCCCTGGGCCATGCCTTCCTTGATGTCGTTGATGATCGCCGCGTACTTCTCTTCGGCGGTCAGGAACACCAGGTCGTTGTAGTCTTTACGGGCCAGCGGCTTGTTCGGCGGAATCACCACCACTTGCAGGCCATAGATCTGGTGGAACTCGAACGCTTCGGTGTCAGCGGTACCGGTCATGCCGGACAGCTTGTTGTACAGGCGGAAGTAGTTCTGGAAGGTGGTCGAGGCCAGGGTCTGGCTCTCGGCCTGGATGTTCAGGCCTTCCTTCGCTTCGATGGCCTGGTGCAGGCCTTCGGACAGGCGACGACCCGGCATGGTACGGCCGGTGTGTTCGTCCACCAGGACGACCTGGCCGTCCTGCACGATGTATTCGACGTTGCGATGGAACAGCTTGTGCGCACGCAGGCCAGCATAAACGTGGGTCAGCAGGCCCAGGTTGTGGGCCGAGTACAGGCTCTCGCCTTCGGCCAGCAAGCCAATACGGGTGAGCATTTCCTCGACGAACTGGTGACCCGCTTCGTTGAGCTCGACCTGACGGGTCTTCTCGTCAACGGTGTAGTGCCCGGCCTGGGTCACTTCGCCTTCGACTTCCTCGACGTGCAACTTGAGCTGCGGGATCAGCTTGTTGATCTCGATGTACAGCTTGGAGCTGTCCTCGGCCTGACCGGAAATGATCAGCGGGGTACGGGCTTCGTCGATGAGGATGGAGTCGACTTCGTCGATCACGGCAAAGTTGAGTTCACGCTGGAATTTTTCTTCCATGCTGAACGCCATGTTGTCGCGCAGGTAGTCGAACCCGAATTCGTTGTTGGTGCCGTAGGTGATGTCGGCGGCGTAGGCGGCGCGCTTCTCTTCCGGCGGCTGGAACGGCGTGACGACGCCGACAGTCAGGCCGAGGAATTCGTAGAGCGGGCGCATCCAGTTGGCGTCGCGGCGGGCCAGGTAGTCGTTGACCGTCACGACGTGCACGCCCTTGCCGGACAGTGCGTTGAGGTACACGCCCAAGGTCGCCACGAGGGTCTTGCCCTCACCGGTACGCATTTCGGCGATCTTGCCTTCGTGCAAGGTCATGCCGCCGATCAACTGAACGTCGAAGTGGCGCATGCCCATGATCCGCTTGCCGGCTTCACGGGCGACCGCAAAGGCTTCAGGCAGGAGCTGGTCAAGGGTTTCCCCCTTGGCGATACGGTCCTTGAATTCGGCAGTCTTGGCGCGTAACTGATCGTCCGAAAGGGCCACCATTTGCTCTTCGAAGGCATTGACAGTCTGTACCGTCTTGAGCATGCGCTTGACTTCACGCTCGTTCTTGCTTCCAAAAAGTTTCTTTAACAAAGGCGCAAACATATCGGCAGGATCTTCCACACTAAAGGGATGGAGGGCGGCCCCGTGAGTCGCCCGTGCAGCCCTCATGGCCGCATGCGAACGAGCATTCTACCCGGAAACGATGGAGAGGAAAGTGGCGTTATTCCACGATGCTGGCACAGCGCTGTGACGGGGCTTGCATAAAATAAGGGCTTTTGCGCGAACTTCAACCCACCCAGCGCAGAAGTTAATCATTGATTGTGCAGCCAAAAGCCGCTGGGCGAGAGGGTCGAGGCGCATCCGGCGCTTTCTGCTACCATGGCGCCTCTGTCACTTGCGGTATTCATTCATGGCCTTTCGCCCTCTTCCAGCCAAGGCACCCGCCGTTCTGCTGCGCGAAGCCAAGCCGCTGAAAGCCATCTTTGGCCACGCCAAACGCCTGGGCCACTTGCAACGCCTGCTCGACAGCCAGTTGCAACCGGCCGCGCGCGAGCATTGCCACGTGGCCTCCTGGCGCGAAGGCAGCTTGCTGCTGATCGTCACCGACGGCCACTGGGCCACACGCCTGCGCTACCAGCAAAAACGCCTGCTGCGCCAACTCCAGGCGTTCGAAGAATTCGCCAACCTGACGCGAATCCTGTTCAAGGTGCAACCGCCCACCGTCCAGGTCGGCGCCAAGGGGCACACGCTGGATTTGTCCACCGACGCCGCCGCGACCATTCAGGCCACGGCGGATGGCATCACCGACCCCAACCTGCGGGCGGCGCTGGAGCGGTTGGCGGCGCATGCCAGGCCCAAGGGCTGAGATTTTCGGCGCCTGTTGAACCGCTTTCGCGAGCAGGCTCGCTCCCACAGGGGATCTAGGCGAACACAAATTTTGTGTCTGGCAGAAACCCACTGTGGGAGCGAGCTTGCTCGCGATGGCGGCAGGTCAGCCAGCCTATTTTTCGCCTGCTAGACCGCTTTCGCGAGCAGGCTCGCTCCCACAGGGGATCTTCAGCGAACACCTATTTCGTGTACGACGCCGGTCCCTTGTGGGAGCGAGCCTGCTCGCGAAGGCGGCGACTCGGTCCTATCTACCGGCGCTTGCTGCCACCGAGCAACGACCCCATCAACCCGCGCACCAATTGCCGACCCAACTGATTGGCCGCCTGGCGCATGGCCGATTTCAATGCCTGGCCGGCCGCGGTGCCGAGGAACTCCCCGGCTTTTTCGGTGAAGCTCGGTTCTTCCGCCGTCGGCTTGCCCGGCGCCTCTTCGGCCTGTGGTTCCAGCCCTTTACGGCCCATCAGCACTTCATAGGCCGATTCGCGATCAATGGGTTTGTCGTAACGCCCCTGCAACGCTGAACTGGCGATCAACCCGGTGCGCTCGGCCTCGCTCAGCGGCCCGATGCGTGATTGCGGTGGCGCCACCAACACGCGCTGGACCACTTCCGGCGTGCCTTTTTCCTGCAAGGTGCCCACCAGGGCTTCACCGATGCCCAGTTCGGTCAGCACCGCCAGGGCATCGAACTGCGGGTTGGGCCGGAAACCGTCGGCCACCGCCCGCAGGGATTTCTGCTCCTTGGCAGTGAAGGCCCGCAGCCCGTGCTGGATGCGCAAGCCCAACTGCGCCAGCACGTCGTCCGGCAAGTCGCCCGGCGACTGGGTCACGAAATACACCCCCACGCCCTTGGAACGGATCAGCCGTACCACTTGCTCCAGGCGCTCCTGCAAGGCCTTGGGCGTACCGGCAAAAAGCAAATGCGCCTCGTCGAAGAACAGCGCCAGCAGCGGTTTGTCTGCATCGCCGCGCTCGGGCAACTGCTCGAACAGCTCGGCCAGCAGCCACAACAGGAACGTCGCGTAGACCTTCGGTGCTTCATGGACCAGACGGCTGGCGTCGAGCAAGTGAATGCGACCACGGCCATCACTGGCCGGTTGCAGGATGTCTTCGAGCTGCAAGGCCGGCTCGCCGAACAACGCGTCCGCACCCTGCTGTTCCAAGGTGGACAAGCGGCGCAACAACGCCTGGCTGGAACCGGTGGTCATCAAGGCCGCGTCGTCCCCCAGCAACTCAGGGTTGTCCTTGAGGTGATTGAGCAGCGCCTTCAGGTCCTTGAGGTCCAGCAGCAACAGACCTTCGCGGTCGGCCACCTTGAACGCGGCGTAGAGCGCCGACTGCTGGCTGTCCGTCAGTTCCAGCAGGCTGCCGATCAACAACGGACCCATTTCACTCAAGGTGGTGCGCAGTGGATGACCGGACTGGCCGTGGATATCCCACAAGGTCACCGGATAAGCCTGGGGCTTGTGATTGAGCCAAGGCATGCCGGCGATGCGCTCGGCGATCTTGCCCTGGGGGTTGCCCGCCGCGCCGAGGCCGCACAGGTCACCCTTGATGTCCGCCGCGAACACCGCCACGCCGGCGTCGCTGAACATTTCGGCCAGGCGCTGCAAGGTGACGGTCTTGCCGGTACCGGTGGCGCCCGCCACCAGACCATGACGGTTCGCCAGGCGCATGGCCTGGGCGATGGGCTGGCCGCTAAGGTCGGCCCCGATAACGAGTTGCGATGAGTCAGGCATGTGGTCACCCGTGGTGTTTGCGATATGACGCCATTTTGCACGCTTATATAAAAGCATGCCTGGCGCATTAAGCCCCTGGCGTCAGGAATAATAGCCTGCGAACCCGGACTGGCCCTATCGCGAGCAAGCTCGCTCCCACATGGGATCTGTGCCTCTCCTGTGGGAGCGAGCTTGCTCGCGATGAGGCCCTGTCAAACCCGGCAATACTCCACTGACACCCCAACCCCACAACCTCAACCGAACATCTATTCTTACTAAAGGTCAACACAGGAGAACACTGACCGGAGGGACGTTCATCGTGCATATAGCGGACATAACCATGTTCTACGCCCCCGCCAGCGGAGGCGTGCGCACTTATCTGGATGCCAAGCACCGGCGCCTGGGCGATCGGCCCGGTATTCGCCACAGTCTGTTGATCCCCGGCGCGCATTTGAGCGAGCACGACGGGATCTACAAGGTTCCGGCCCCTGCACTGCCGTTCGGCAAGGGCTATCGCTTTCCCCTTCGCCTGGCCCCCTGGCGCAATGTCCTGCGCGATCTACAGCCCGATCTGATTGAAGTCGGCGATCCCTACCTCACGGCCTGGGCCGCGCTGGATGCCCGTCGCCAGCTCGACGTGCCCGTCATCGGTTTCTATCACTCCGACCTGCCACTGCTGGTCAGCAACCGGATGGGCAACTGGTTCACCCCCAACATCGAAGCTTATGTCAGCAAGTTGTACGGCAATTTCGACCGGGTCCTGGCGCCGAGCCAGGTCATGGCCGACAAACTGACCGGGTTGGGGGTCAAGAACGTCTACGTGCAACCGTTGGGCGTCGACCTGCAAACCTTCAACCCGGCCGCCCGTGACCCGGAGTTGCGCGCCGAGCTGGGCATCGCCGAAGACGCGCGCCTGCTGATTTTCGCCGGGCGCGGCTCCAAGGAAAAAAACCTGCCGGTGCTGCTCAAGTGCATGAAACGCCTGGGCGAGCGCTACCACCTGCTGTTGGTGGGCTCGTCGATGCCCGCCTTGGTGCCGGACAACGTCACGGTGGTAGATGAATTCTGCCCGGCGCCACAAGTCGCCCGGCTCATGGCCAGCGCCGATGCCCTGCTGCACGCCGGTGACCAGGAGACCTTCGGCCTGGTGATTCTCGAAGCCATGGCCTGCGGTATTCCGGTCGTAGCGGTGGCGGCCGGGGCGTTCACTGAAATCGTCGATGAAGACTGCGGCCTGCTGTGCACACCCAACAATCCACAGGCCATGGCCAATGCCGTGCGACAACTGTTTGCCGAAGGCTGCCAGCGCCGTGGCGTGCTGGCGCGCCGGCATGTGGAGCGGCATTACGCCTGGGATACCGTGGTCAACAGCTTGCTGGGGCATTACTACGCCGTGCTCGGCGAACAAATGCCGCTGCTGGCCAATGGTTGAGGCGAGGTCCGTGTCGATGAATCATTCGCCCAGCGTGCTCTTGGTGTTGCACGACTTGGCCCCGCAAACCTGGCCCGACTACCAGCCCTTCGTCGAAGCCGTTGACGCCCTCGGCCAGGTGCCGATGACCTGGTTGGTGGTGCCGGACTTTCATCGCAACAATGCCCTGGAGGCTCATCCCGGCTTTCGGCGCCTGCTCGACAGCCGGGTCGAGCGCGGCGACGAGCTGGTGTTGCATGGCTACTACCATTGCGACGACGGCCCCGTCGCCCGTCACCCCAAGGACTGGTTCATGCGCCGGGTCTATACCCATGAGGGTGAGTTCTACAACCTGTCCGAGGCCGCCGCCCTCGCCCGCCTGCGCGCCGGTATCGAAACCTTTGAACGCTACCACTGGCCGCTGGAGGGTTTCGTCGCCCCGGCGTGGCTGATGAGCGAAGGCACGCGCCAGGCCTTGCGCCAGTTGCCGCTGAGCTACACCAGTGACACCCAACACCTTTATCGCCTGCCCGACTTCACCGCCATCGACGCACCGGGGCTGGTCTGGAGTGCCCGCAGCGCCTGGCGCCGTGGCCTGTCGAAAGTCATCAGCGACCAACGCGAACAGCGCTGGCGCCAGGCCCCGGTGATTCGCCTGGGCCTGCACCCGGTGGACATGCGCCATACCTTTTCCCGGGACTATTGGCTGCGTACCCTCGAACGCCTGCTCAACGACGGTCGCGTGCCAATGACCAAAGTCGGCTGGCTGGCGACCCAGGGACTGCGGGTCAGCAGCGCCGCATGAAACGGCTGATCTGGCTGGGTGCCGCCCTGCTCACGGCGCTACTGGTGCCGCTGCTGGTTGGCGGCGGGGAAATGTGGTCACGGGTGCAGCGCTTTCCCTTGTCGCTACTGCTGGCCATGCTCGGCATGATCGTACTGTGCTGGTGCCTGAACTCCGTACGCTTGCGCCTGCTGTTGGGGGAAAACCGTGGGCGCATCGGCGGGCTGAAAAGCATCGGCGTGGTGATGTCCACCGAGTTCGCCATGTGCGCGACGCCCGGTGGCAGTGGCGGCCCACTGACGCTGATGGCCCTGCTGGCGCGCAACGGCGTGCGCCCGGCCCATGGCAGCGCGGTGTTTGCCATGGATCAGTTGAGCGACTTGCTGTTCTTCCTCTGCGCCTTGGTCGGCATTCTGTTTTACGCGCTGTTCCAGAACCTCAGCCAGCGCATGGAATGGATGCTGGCGTTAAGCGCGATTTCATTGTTTGGCGGGCTGTTTGGCTGCGTGCTGGTGGCCCGCTATCACCGCAGATTGATTCTGCTGGGCGCTCGATTGCTGCGCCACCTGCGTGTGAAAACCGTCACCCGTCGACGCTGGGCGCGCAAGGTCCTGAGCTTCCTGGCGGCGTTCACCGACACCTTGAAACTGCCAAAACAGACACTGTTCCAGGTCTTCGGCCTGACCTGCCTGCATTGGGTACTGCGCTACAGCGTGTTGTACCTGGCGTTGAAGGGGCTGGGAGCGGATCTGCAGTGGGCCTGGAGTTTCCTGATCCAGATGCTGTCCTTGAGTGCGGGACAGTTCAGCCTGCTGCCGGGCGGTGCCGGGGCGGCCGAATTGACTTCCGCGGCGCTGCTGGCCCCCATGGTGGGCAAATCCACCGCGGCGGCGGCGATTCTGATCTGGCGGGCGGTGACCTATTACTTTTATCTGGTGGCCGGCGGGCCGGTGTTCTTCCTGATGGTCGGGCGACCGTTGCTCAAGAAACTGGTCAGGCTCAGACAGGTCTGACGCATCACGGCTTCTGTTCGGGCTCGTCCTGGGGATGCAGTTGCTCCCACAATTGCGCGGCATCGGGAAACTCAGTGCCGTCCTCCGGGCCCAACGCATCTGGGTCATAGCGGCTGAGGCAGCCCTCGCCCAGGGTCGCCGGCGCCTTGGAGGTGGCTTTGTCCAATGGATCGGCCATGGCGCAATGCTGCTCCCGTAAGAAGGTTGCCTGAATCATTGTGGCCAGAGATTGTTCCCGCTCGGCTGCGCCTGTAGGAGCTGTGTAGGAGCTGTGTAGGAGCTGTCGAGTGCAACGAGGCTGCGATCTTTCCCCGTCCACTTGAGTCTCAAGCGAAAGATCAAAATCAAAAGATCGCAGCCTTCGGCAGCTCCTACAAGTGCCCAAAACCCAGTCAGAACACCACGGTCTTGTTGCCGTGCACCAGCACGCGGTCTTCCAGGTGATAACGCAGGCCCCTGGCCAACACCATCTTTTCTACGTCACGGCCGAAACGCACCATGTCTTCGATGCTGTCGCTGTGGCTGACGCGCACCACGTCCTGCTCGATGATCGGGCCGGCATCCAGCTCTTCGGTCACGTAGTGACAGGTGGCGCCAATCAGCTTCACACCGCGCATCGACGCCTGGTGGTACGGCTTGGCACCGACGAACGACGGCAGGAAACTGTGGTGGATGTTGATGACCTTGTGGGCGTATTCGCGGCACAACGCCGGCGGCAGGATCTGCATGTAGCGGGCCAGCACCACCACCTCGGCATCGTGCTGCTTGACCAGCCGCGAGACTTCGGCGAACGCCGGCTGCTTGTCCTGCGGGTTGACCGGCACGTGGTAGTAAGGGATGCCGTGCCATTCCACCATGCTGCGCAAGTCGTCATGGTTGGAAATCACACAGGCGATGTCGCAATCGAGCTCATCGCTGTGCCAGCGGTGCAGCAGGTCAGCCAGGCAATGAGACTCGCGGCTGGCCATCAGCACCACGCGTTTTTTCTGCGCGGTGTCGGTGATACGCCAGTCCATCGAGAACTCTTCGGCAATGGGGGCGAATGCTTCACGAAAGGCTTCGATACCGAAGGGCAGCGAGTCGGCACGAATCTCGTGACGCATGAAAAACCAACCGCTTTGATTGTCCGAGTGATGGCTCGCTTCGGTGATCCAGCCGTTATGGGACGCCAGAAAGTTACTGACTTTAGCAACGATGCCGACGCGGTCCGGACAAGCAATCACCAGACGAAAAGTGCGCATTAGGGAAACTCCAGAACTTCGCAAAGGCGGCCATTCTAGCCATTGCGCGGCAAAACTGCAGTATCGATGACACGCCGAATCATGGGCGACAGCCCTGGTCACGGCCTGCGAGGGTCGGGAAGGCGGATTATATGTGTGAACAGATGTGAAGACACTGCCGGGGTATTTAACTGCAACAGGCGTTTTTGTGGCACAGCACTAATTAATTAAATAAAACACTGGTTAAATGTTTACTTGATGAAACTGTCTGATTACTATTGCCACACTGTCTCCTTGTCACCCGCGTCCTACATAAGGTAGTCCACATGTCCTTGATCAATGAATACCGTGCCACAGAAGAAGCCATCAAAGAACTGCAAGCTCGCCTGAAAAACCTGTCCCAAGACGACAAACTGCAAACCGAGCTTGAATTCGAAGGCAAACTGCGCACGCTGATGGGCGAATACTCCAAGTCGCTGCGCGACATCATTGCCCTGCTGGATCCAGAAGCCAAATCGAGCAAAGCCCCACGTGGCGCCGTCAAAACTACCGGCACCAAACGCGCTCGCAAAGTTAAGCAATACAAGAACCCGCACAATGGCGAAGTCATCGAAACCAAAGGTGGCAACCACAAGACTCTGAAAGAGTGGAAAGCCAAGTGGGGCGGTGACGTGGTTGAAGGCTGGGCAACCCTGCTGGGCTAAGCCTCACCGGTTCGCACCGTTCTTAGCGAACAAAAAAACGCCAGCGATTGCTGGCGTTTTTTTTGCCTGTCATCTTTTCACTTCATCGCGGCTCAAGGCTTAAACGTTTGCGCAATTGCTGGCTGTAACCCTGCCACTCCCTGAGTACTTCTTGCTGCACTGGTGTAGACAGGGCCATCCACTCCCTCATCGCCGCATCAAAACTTTCCAAGGTATTAGGCGCTCCCCACTCCGGGGATGACAGCCGTTGTTGACAGAAAAGTCTCCAACGCCCGTGCTCTTCGGGATTCAACGTGTCTGGAAAGTTGCGCGCGCGATATCGGAACAATAGTTCCGGCAAACGCTCATCATCAAAAGGCCAGCGTTCTTGGGTCAATTGCAGCGGATCCGCCATACGGACTTGTTCACATAAACGTCGATCGCGATCCCCCAGGAAGCCCGCGTATAACTGTTGCTCGGGATCCTCGCTGGCGGTGAAATCCTCCCGACCATAAATAGCCTGAAGTTTATCCTGCCAAACTTTCTGTGCGTCAGTTAGCCGCAATGCCCGTTGCTGATAGCCCTCCATGTCCAGTTCCAGTCGCTGCTGGTCCTCGGCACGCAGCACCGACAACGGCGCGATCACCGGGCATTTGTTGATATGGATAAGCTTGAGCGGCACCGGTAACTCACCTTCGAGCAGTTCTTCACGGCGGGTATACAAACGCTGGCGCAGGCTTTCGGCATCGTCGTCCAGCAGGCCCTGGGGGTCCAGGTGCAGGTCGCAGACGATCAGGGCGTTGCGGTTTTTCGGGTGCCAGGCCAGCGGCAAGACCACGCCGATGTAGTTGCGCGCCGCCGAGAAGCGACCGGAAATATGCACCATGGGCTGCAACAGGCGGATCTGGTCCATCACCTTCTGTTTGCTGCGCAACTGGAACAGCCAGTCGTAGAGCCGGGGCTGCTGCTGACGGATCAGCCGAGCCAGGGCAATGGTCGCGCGCACGTCCGACAACGCATCGTGGGCCTGGCCATGGTCGATGCCATTGGCGGCGGTCAGGCGCTCGAGCTTGAGAGTCACGCGACCGTCCTCTTGCGGCCAGGTGATGCCTTGCGGGCGCAGCGCATAGGCCGCGCGCACCAGGTCGATCAAATCCCAGCGACTATTGCCGCCCTGCCATTCCCGCGCGTACGGGTCGAAGAAATTTCGATAGAGGCTGTAGCGGGTCATTTCATCGTCGAAGCGCAGGGTGTTGTAGCCGGCGCCACAGGTGCCGGGCGCGGCCAGTTGCCCGTGGACGCGGGTCATGAAATCGGCTTCGCTCAAGCCTTTTTCGGCCAGGCATGTCGGGGTAATACCGGTAATCGCACAGGCCGCCGGATGCGGCAGGATGTCATCGCTGGGTCGGCAATACAGGTTCACCGGTTCGTCGATTTCATTGAGTTCGAAATCGGTACGGATACCCGCCACCTGCAAGGGTCGGTCGCAACGCGGGTTGATACCGGTGGTTTCGTAGTCGTACCAGAAAATGGAAGTCACGGGCTGTTCCTGAACTGAAGACTGGCGAAGTCTAGGCGCTCGAACCCGCCTGCGACCAGCAGTCCTGTAACTTTTGAAGACTAATGCGCCGCTCCACCCCCCCCCATGTGGGAGCGAGCTCGCTCGCGATAGCGGTGCCTCAGCTTGCATCCATGGTGAATGGACTGCCGTCATCGCGAGCAAGCTCTCCCACAGTTGAACTGCGGTACCCACGAATCTTGTTGCAAACCATGAAATGACCTGCACAGCTCTATCGTTTGCCCGCACGAAGACTGCTAGCATCTGGGCCGAGATTGAACATTCGGTCTGGCCCATCACAGGTTGCCCATGCTCGAGACACCAGCACTGCAAAGGAACGCGACGCTGCCCGCGCCCCTGGACACGCGCTATCAGGTTGAAACGCCCGAAGGCATCGACCTGCCGCTGCGCCCGGCGGGATTGATGCCGCGAGCCATCGCCTTCGCCATCGACCTGGGCATACGCGGGTTGGTCCTGGGGCTTTTCTTCCTGGTCCTGGCGTTTTTCGGCGAACTGGGGATGGGCCTTGGCTCCATCCTGCTGTTTGTCGTCAGTTGGTGGTACATGGTGCTGTTCGAGGTGCTCAACCAGGGGCGCTCTCCCGGCAAGCAGATCATGGGGCTGCGCGTGGTGCAGGACGACGGCCGGCCCATCGGCTGGTCGGCGTCGTTGATCCGCAACCTGCTGCGTTTCGTCGACATGCTGCCCTTCGGCTACACCTTCGGGGCCATCAGTTGCCTGCAACATCCGGCGTTCAAGCGCTTGGGCGATCTCGCGGCCGGCACGCTGGTGGTGTATCGCGAACAACCGGTCAAACGCCCCGCCTTGCCGATGGCCCCGCCGATACGCACGCCTTTCACCCTGAGCTTGAATGAGCAACGCGCCGTGCTGGGCTTCGCCGAACGCCAGGCAGAACTGTCCCAGGCGCGGGTCAACGAACTGGCGGCCATCCTGGCCGCGCCACTGAACGTCCAGGTGCCAAACGCCGTAGCCGAACTCAATGGCGTCGCCCGCGGCCTGCTGGGGCCAACATGAAGCAAAGCCTGTTCGAAAGCCGTCACCAGGGGGAATGGGAGCACCTGACCCGGCAACTCGACCAACTGGAGCGCAGCCGCAGCGTGCCCCAGAGCAGCGACTTCCCCGCCACCTACCGACGGCTTTGCCATCACCTGGCACTGGCCCAGGCGCGGGGCTACAGCAGCTTGCTGGTCGACACGCTGCAACAACTGGCGCTGCGCGGTCACCAGCAACTCTACCGGGACCGCAGCCGACCCTCGGCCAGCCTCTCGGCGTTTATCCTGGTCGGTTTCCCCCGACTGGTGCGTGAACAATGGCGATTCGTACTGGCTGCCAGCCTGATGTTCCTGGGCAGCCTGGTGGGCATCGGGCTGCTGGTCTATCTGTTCCCGGAACTGGTCTACAGCGTGCTCGGCGCCGACGAAATCAGCCAGATCCGCAGCATGTATGACCCGGCGTCCGGGCACCTGGGGCGCTCGGTCGAGCGGGCCGCCAGCGAGGACTGGGTCATGTTCGGTTACTACATCATGCACAACATCGGCATTGCCTTTCAGACCTTTGCCAGTGGCTTGATGTTTGGCCTGGGGAGCGCGTTTTTCCTGTTTTTCAATGGCCTGACCATTGGCGCGGTGGCCGGGCACCTGACCCAGATCGGCTCCGGGGGAACGTTCTGGTCGTTCGTGATCGGCCACGGCGCCTTCGAACTCACCGCCATCGCCCTGGCCGGGGCCGCAGGCCTGCAACTGGGCTGGGCGTTGATCGCGCCGGGGCGCCTGACCCGGGGCGAGGCCTTGCGGCTCGCGGCGGGCAAAAGCGTGCTGATGATCGGCGGCGTGATGCTGTTTTTGCTCATGGCCGCGTTCATCGAGGCCTACTGGTCTTCCAGCGCCGTGACACCGGCCACCAAATACACGGTGGGCGCCTTGTTGTGGCTGTTGGTGATCAGCTATCTGTCGCTTGCCGGACGGGTCCGCCATGCGCCTGAGTGACGCCACCGTCGTCATCCGCCCACGCACCACCTGGGAAGCCATGGACCTTGGGGTGTTGATGAGCCAGCAGCATCGACGCCTGCTGATGACCAGTTGGGCGATCATCACGCTGCCGGTGTACCTGTTGCTGACCCTGCTGCTGTGGGACTCACCGTCGCTGGTGGTGATGCTGTTCTGGTGGTTGAAGCCGGCCTTCGACCGGCTGCCGCTGTACATTCTGTCCAAGGCCCTGTTTGGCGAAACCCCCACCTTGCGGCAGGCGTTGCGCCAGTGGCCCGCGCTGCTCAAGCCGCAGTTGCTGGCCAGCCTGACCTGGCGCCGGCTGAGCCTGAGCCGCAGCTTCGTGATGCCGGTGGTGCAACTCGAGGGCCTCGCCGGTGAGGCCCGGGCGCAGCGCTTGCGGATATTGCAACAACGCAACCGCGGCGCGGCGCAATGGCTGACCATCATCGGCATGCACCTGGAAACCGCCCTGTGGTTCGGCCTGACGGCCCTGTTCTATCTGTTCGTGCCGCAACAAGTCGAACTGCAATGGGATTGGGAGACGCTGGTGTCAGCGGCCGAGCACGACTGGTTGTGGTTCGAACACCTGGTCAACTTCCTCTATCCACTGCTGCTGATCTTGTGGGAGCCGGTGTATGTCGCCTGCGGCTTCAGCCTCTACCTGAACCGGCGCACGATCCTCGAGGCGTGGGACATCGAACTGGTATTCCGGCGCCTGCGCCAGCGCCTGAGCGGCGTGGCCCCGGTGTTGATGCTGCTGGCGTTCATGCTGCTGCCGCTGGCGCCTCCGGCGTTTGCCGCCGAAGACAGCAGCGGCCCCGACAGCCCGCGACTGCTCAACCAGCCCCTCACCAGCGAAGCCTCCCGGGACGGCATCAAGGCAATCCTCGACGCCCCGCCGTTCAAGAACCCCGAGACCGTCATTCGTTATCGTTTCGGCAAAGAAGCTGCCGAATCCCCGAAGACCGAGACCGAGGCCAAACCGAGCTGGCTCAAGGCATTGTTCAAATGGCTCGGCAGCCAACGCTTCGACATCGCCGCCGCGTTGATCCAGGTCGTGCTATGGGCCTGCCTGGTGGCGGCGCTCGTCTGGCTGGCCTGGCGCTACCGTGAACGACTCAAGGCCCTGGCCAATCGCCGACCGACGCAGCGCCTGCCGGTGGAACGCGCCGTACCTGCGCGCATGTTCGGCCTGGATATTCGCGAAGAAAGCCTGCCCGCCGACGTGGCCGCCAGCGTCGAACAACTGTGGGCCACGCAACCCCGTGAAGCCCTGGGTCTGCTGTACCGGGCGCTGCTCAGTCGGTTGCATCATGACTTCAAGATCCCCTTGAAACCGGCCGACACCGAAGGCCAGGTGCTGCAACGCGTCGAACAGCTCAAGCAGGACAACCTGCTGGGATTCAGCAAAAACCTGACCCTGCATTGGCAGAACATTGCCTATGGGCATCGTCCACCGCCGACACACCTGCAACAGGAACTGTGTGACGGCTGGCGCGAGCTGTTCGGTCCGGGAGCGTCTCGATGAGCCGGCACGCAGGGTGGCTGATCGGCGCCGTGCTGGCCGCGCTGGTGTGCACATTCGGCTTCTACCTCTACACCAAGGCCGAGCCCTATGAAGAGGTCGTCGAGCACGGCCCCTCCCCTGAAGCCCAGGCAAATCCTTACCTGGCCGCCGAACTTTTCCTGCGCCAGCGGGGTATCAACGTCGAGCACGCCAACAGCCTGGACGTGCTGCCCACCCTGGAACCTCGCCAGCACAGCCTGCTGTTGCTGGGCGAGCGAACCCACATGACGCCACGGGAAGTCGAACAACTGATGAACTGGACTCGGGCTGGCGGGCGCTTGCTCTTCGTCGCCGAAGCCTTGTGGGACAACAACACCGGCAGCAGCGGCGATCTGCTGCTCGACCGCGTGCGCCTGCGGCAACTTTTGAGCAAGGACCTCAAGGAGCCGGCCCCTAAATTGATCAAGGACCGTTACCCGGAACTGACCAAGCTCTACCTGGAAGACGAAGAGGCGCCGGCGTATATCGGTTTCGACACCGACTTCCACCTCGAAGACCCGCATAACCTGGCCCAAGCCTGGGCCAACAGCGCGCTGTCGACCCACATGATGCAATTGAACCTCGGCCTCGGCTCGATCACTGTGATCACCGATGCCGAGCTGTGGAAGAACGACTCCATCGACCAGTACGACAACGCCTGGCTGCTCTGGTACTTGAGCGCCGACACGGACGTCACGCTGCTGTTCAACAGCGACCACGACAACTTGCTGACCCTGTTGCTGCGGTATTTCCCTCAGGCACTGGTGGCACTGCTGGCCTTGATTGCCCTGTGGCTCTGGCGTTCAGCGGTGCGCCATGGCCCACTGCAACAACCGGCCTCCAAGGCACGGCGTCAGTTGGAAGAGCATGTGCAGGCCAGCGCCGGTTTCCACCTGCGGCACAACGGCCAGGAGTACCTGTTGCACGCCTTGCAACAAGACGTGCTGCGCCGGGCCCGTCATCTTCACCCAGGCTTCGAACAACTGGCCGTCGCCGAACAATGGCAGGTACTCGCCCGCCTGACCCGGCAACCGACGCGAGCCATCAGCCAGGCCTTGAGCCCCCGGCCGAAACAGCGCCTGTCTCGCGCTGACTTCTGCCGCCAGGTCGCCCATTTGCAAACCCTCAGGAATGCCTTATGACTGAACAGAACGAACCTGTCGACGGCCAGGCCCACGCCGCCCAACAGCGCCAGCGCGCCAGTCAGTTGGCCCAGGCCATCCGCACCGAGCTGCGCAAGGCGGTAGTCGGCCAGGACAGCGTGATCGACGATGTGCTCACGGCACTGATCGCCGGCGGGCACGTGCTGCTCGAAGGTGTTCCCGGGCTGGGCAAGACTTTGCTGGTGCGGGCCCTGGCCCGGTGTTTCAACGGCGAGTTCGCGCGTATCCAGTTCACCCCCGACCTGATGCCCAGCGACGTCACCGGGCACGCGGTGTACGACTTGCAGACCGAGCAGTTCAAGCTGCGCAAGGGCCCGGTGTTCACCAACCTGCTGCTGGCCGACGAGATCAACCGCGCGCCAGCCAAGACCCAGGCTGCGCTGCTTGAAGCCATGCAGGAACGCCAGGTCACCCTCGAAGGCCGTGCCCTGCCCATCAGCCAGCCGTTCATGGTCCTCGCCACCCAGAACCCCATTGAACAGGAAGGCACCTACCCGCTGCCGGAAGCCGAGCTCGACCGCTTCATGCTCAAGGTGCGCATGGACTACCCGGACGCCGACCAGGAGCTGGACATGGTGCGCCAGGTCAGCCGCTCGACCCGCGCCGACATGCTCGACGTACAGCCGCTGCGCACGGTGTTGCAGGCCAAGGACGTGCAAGCGCTGCAACGCATTGCCAGCGACCTGCCGATGGACGACCAGGTACTCGACTACGCCGTGCGCCTGGCCCGCACCACACGCAGCTGGCCGGGCTTGACCCTCGGCGCCGGGCCGCGCGCCTCGATTGCGCTGGTACGTTGCGCCCGGGCCCGGGCGTTGTTGCGTGGCGGCGAGTTCGTCGTGCCGGATGACATCAAGGGCTGCGCCCTGGCCGTGCTGCGCCATCGCGTACGCCTGGCGCCGGAACTGGACATCGAAGGGCTGTCGGTGGACCAGGTGCTGGGGCAACTGCTCGATCAAGTGCCGGCGCCGCGGTTGTGAGTACCACCAGCATGGCGAGGGGATTTATGTGGGAGCAAGGCTTGCTGTGGGAGCAAAGCTTGCTCGCGAAACAGGCACCTCGATTTCTGGGAGACCGCATTGCTTCAATCGCGGGCAAGCCTTGCTCCCACAGCAAGCTTTGCTCCCACAAAAGTCCCCTTGCCACAAAAGCCCACTCTGCATTTCTCCCAAAGGGAATGTGTCGATGAAACCCTCGCGCCTGCTGCTGACCTGGCTCGCCGTGCTGCTGGCCGTGAGTATCGTGCTCGGCGCCTTGCGGGCGCTGGGCGTTGCGCTGCCATCGACACTGCTGTCGATCAACTGGGGGCTGCTGTTGGCCTTGCTGGCCCTGGCGCTGCTCGACGCGGTGCGCGTCAGGCGCCTGCCTTCGCCCCGGGTGCAACGACAAATGCCTGGAAGCCTGGCCCTCGGTCGCTGGGGTGAAGTCCGCCTGGAGATCAGCCATGACTTTACCCAAGCGCTGCACGTGCAAATCTTCGATCACGTACCCGACGGCCTGGACTTCGAAAACCTGCCGCTGTCGGTCGAACTGCAACCCGACCAACGCAGCCAGGTCGGCTACCGCCTGCGCCCGCTCAAGCGCGGGCACTTCACCTTCGAACATTGCGAAATCAACCTGCCGAGCCCGTTGGGCCTGTGGACCGACAAGCGTCTGCTGGATGCGCTCGATGAGACTCGGGTCTACCCGGATTTCGCCAGGCTCTACGACGGTCAACTGCTGGCGGTGGACAACTGGCTCAGCCAGCTCGGCATCCGCCAGCGGCAACGACGCGGCCAGGGCCAGGAATTCCATCAACTGCGCGAATTTCGCGAGGGCGACAGCCTGCGCCAGATCGACTGGAAGGCCACGGCCCGCCATCGCACGCCGATTGCCCGGGAATACGAAGACGAGCGCGACCAGCAGATCATCTTCATGCTCGACTGCGGCCGGCGCATGCGCAGCCAGGACGGCGAGCTGTCGCACTTCGACCACGCCCTCAACGCCTGCCTGCTGCTCAGTTACACCGCGCTGCGCCAGGGCGATGCCGTGGGCCTGAGTACCTTCGCCAGCGAACAGTCGCGCTACCTCGCGCCGGTCAAAGGCACGGGGCAGCTCAATGTGTTGCTCAACACCGTCTACGACCTCGACAGCAGCCAGCACCCCGCCGACTACCAGGCCGCCGTCACCCAACTGCTGGCCCGGCAGAAACGCCGGGCCCTGGTGGTGTTGGTGACCAACCTGCGGGACGAAGACGATGAAGAACTGCTGACCGCCGTCAAACGGCTGGGCCAACGGCATCGGGTTTTGGTGGCGAGCCTGCGGGAAGAGGCGCTGGACCGGCTGCGCCAGACGCCGGTGCAAACCTTGCCCGAGGCGCTGGCGTATTGCGGGACGGTGGAGTATCTGAATGCCCGGGCGACGCTGCATGAACGGCTGAGCGCCCATGGGATGGCGGTGCTGCAAGCCCGGCCCGGGGAGTTGGGGGCCGAGCTGGTGACGTTGTATTTGGGGTGGAAGAAAGCGGGGGATTTGTAGGTGATGTTGTCAGGTCCCATGAACATTCACCTCGGCGTCGATTGACCGCGTGGGCAGGTCCGGACTTCTTAACTCCAACGTGAAAGAACCCCAATGTGATGCTTTGGTCAGGATCGACCAACTCAAGGGGGCTGTGGTTACGGGCTGTGGTTGGAACAACGGCGGATCGAAAACCAACTGAAGCGCTTCTCCTCCCGACATCCACAAAGCGACACTCGTGGCGTTTATCAGGGCGCTATCTTCCTTGGCTCGCAACTCCCAGGTGTTATTGGTTCCATCTTTCAGGCTGAGCTTTCTATGGGCCAGATCGAATTCCTGGCTGTTCAGGTAGAAGGTGAACTCCTCAAGCCAGCTATCTTCATCGCGAGTAATCCCTGGCAAAGGAGGCGACGGTGGCATTTCGGTTATCAAGGGAATATCGAATTCCAGAACAAAAGGCCTGTTTTGCGCCTGGTCGGTAAAAATAGTCCAACTCAAGGAAGTACTGCCTTGCTCCATTGCAACCAATTGCCCCAACGGCGGATCGAACACCAGACCCTGCACCTCTTCGCCCGGCTTGAATTGCAGACAAATCTGGGCATCCGGCTCGCCAATCAGCCAACTGCGCCCATAATCCAACTTCAGCGTGCAAACCTGTCCAGCGAATACATTCAACTTGATTTCAGACCACTCTAAGGGCCTGCCATCAACGAAAGGTCTGAAGTCCTGCAACCATGTCATGTCATTGGGCAGCAGTTCAAAGCTGAGAGCTGCCATCTCCCATCCCGCATACCCCCCCGTGACAATGGCGTATAGAACCCCCTTCCTGACTCCGGGCAGCCTGAATTGCACCGCGGCTTGCCCATCGACATTTGTTCTGGTCGCCGCAATCGTGATGTGGGGATATTCCCATCGCACCTCGACGTCCTCCAGAGGCTCGCCAGTCATGGCCGACACCACGGTCACGACCGCTGAAACCAGCTCCCCTAGGTGACCGTTGGGTTTGTCGCTGGTGAGCGACTGGAACTCCCGGGGCTCGTGCAAAAAGTACGACAGCGACACCGATGACGCGTACTGCCCTTGCCCCACCGTCGCAGTCAACTGCGCGGCGCCGGGCGTGGTGGGAACATAGCGCACGCGCGCCACCCCGTAATAATCGGTCACGGTGGTCACTTCCCCCAGGTCATCACCACGCCAGGTCACGGTCACCCCGGCAATCGGCTTGCCGCTGATGGAGGAGACCACGGTGACCTGTTCGACCAGTTCCTGCTCCCAGTCCAGTGTCTGGTGAACACCGCTGTCCCAGCGGATCTCCAGCACTTGCTCGCCCTCGCCCAACGACATCGCGTTCGCCGGGGAGAGGCTGGCCAGACGCTGGGACGCCAGGCGCAAAGCAAAGCCCCCGTCTTTCAGATCGCCGGCCTTGAGCGTGAACCGCAGGCCCTCGCGGGGAAACTCGCGAGGCATTCCCAGGGGGTCAGGCAAAAAGCTGATGCCCAGTTCGCTCGGCCCGGTTCCGGTCATGCCAAGCGTCAGCTCGCGCTCAAACAGAGGACTGTTCTCGGGGGCCATCAGCTCAAAAACATGTTCGCCCTTGCGGCGTGGGAAGTAGGTTTTTTCGCCCCAGGGCTGCGCCGCTGCGCCATCAAAGCTAACCGTCAGCCCGACCCAGGGATCACTGGCCAGCGCCGTGACTTCAAAAGGGCGCTCCTCTTCGTAGCCGTCGTAACGACTGCTCACGGAGGCCTTCACTGCCTGGGTTCCGGCGGCGGCCGGCGCCACGGGAAAACCGGACCAGCCTTCGGCGTCGGTGGGTTGCGCGCTTGACCTGCCCGCTGTCCAGGTCACCGGAACCTGATTCACGGCAAGCCCTGTGAAATGAGAAACCACCTGGACCCACAGCCACGCAGGATCCTGCCCGACCACCGGGTCGACCGGCGATTCGCGCCAGCCCTGGATCCTGACTTTGTTATGCGCCAGCGTCATCGGCTTGGCGGTGGCGACGAAGTCCAGCGCAGGCACTGCCCACGCCAGGGCAAACTCGCCCGGTTGCTCACTGGCGGTAAAATCCAGCATCCAGATCGCGCCGCCGTCGTTGATCGGTTGCGCAAGATTCAACACCGGACGAACCGTTGCCCCCAACTCCTCGGCGGATGTCCCGGACCATGCCAGCGTTGATTCCAACCCCACCAGCGGGCTCAGCGCATTGGGCAAAACGCTAAAGCGATGAAGCGCCCCCAGGCACGGATAAAGCGCCTGGGCGTCCAGTGCGGCGGCAATCTGGTCGAGTCTCAGGCTGACTTCTTCCGCCAGGTCCTCGGACACCAATCGCCCCGTCAGCTCGCGAACGACTGAAACGCTCTCAAGGCGCAACTCCAGCTCAAACAGGCTGCTGGTACTGCTATTGACCTGTGAGGCGAGCGTCCATTGGGCGCCAGCCGCCTCCAACCGCTTGGGCGTTCCAAGGTCACTGGGCGCCAGCCCAATATCCGGCGCGGCCCCTCGCCAATGCAAGCTGATGTTTTTATCGATCCACAGGCTGCCGGCGTTGGGCACGACTTTCAGTGTGTGGGTCTGCCCGCGTCGACAGAGCACACCGAGCGTATTGCGCTGGACCACCTCGCCATCGAGCAGAATACTGACTTCGCTTTTCCAGGGGCTGGTCGCAATCGCCGTCACATCGAAAGGCTGCTCCACCGCAACGGCTTGCTCGTGGGCCTTGATGCTGGCGATGACCACCTTGTCCCCCGCGCTCTGCGGCGTGTACAACACACTGGCCCAACCGCCGGCGCCCGTGGTGACAGTGGAAATCGACTCGTCGCCAACCTTCCATTCGACCTGGGCATTGATGACCGGATCGCCGTCGCCGCTGGCCACGAAGTGCACCACCTGCACCCGCAACAGCACGCTTTCGTTTTCGTCCACCACGGGAAATCTGTTGGCCTCTCGGACTTCGCCCACCCGGACCAGATTGCGCGCCAGCGACATGGTTTTTTTCGGTGAAGGCAGCAACAGTTTCGAGCAGGCCAGTTGCAGCTCGAAGCGACCGTCATAACGATCTTCGCTGGTCAGGGTCCAGGCCAGCTCGGCACCGGTGACCGGCACCGCCGCTTCAAGGGCCGGATTGACGACAACCCCCAGTTGCTCGTGGGAATCACCGCTCCAGTGCAACGACAGCTGCGTCCCCTGCAAGGGACTGGCGGCGGGCAGTTTCAAGTCGAGGGGATAATCCGAGCCGCGGTTGGGGTAACCGGTTTTTTCCTCCCAAGGCGACTCAACCCCCTCGACCACCGTTCGCACATCCTTCCACGGACCCGTTGCCAGCACCCGCACCATCAGGGTTTGAGTCAACACGCCAGAGGCGTAGTACAGGCTCTCGACCGACGCCTGGATCTCGACATCACCGGCCTGCGCCGGCTGAAAATCAAAGTAGGCCCAGCCGTCAGTTCGGGTAATGGCAACGGCGGTGACCTGCCCGGTCGTGGAAGTCCAGTTCACGGTGCGGTCGCTCAAGGGCTGCCCGGTGTAATAGGAAGTGACCTGCACCCCCAAGTGCACACTTTGGTCGTATTCCAGCACCGGGTAATACGCCGCCTCGAGCACTTCACGAAAAGCCAACCGATGATGACCCAGGGACACCTGCACCGGATAGACCTCGGCGGCGTACTGGTTGACCAGGTCGATGGAGAACGAATACGGCCCGTCTTCACCGATTGCCGGGCAGTCCAGGGTCCAGGCCGAATCCAATGGGTGATCCACGCCCCAGGCCGGGGTCGCCATCAGCGCCTCCTGGGGATTGTCGTCGCTGGTCAGCGCCGCTTGGGTGCCGACCCAGGCATTGCCCGGATCGGGAACGAACTCTAGCTGGTGAGCCAAGTCACCCGAGGCCCCCAGGCACACGTACAAGCGCCCGGTTGCCGGCCGTGTCTGCTCGTCAAGCTTGAATGCTTGCATCAGCGCTGGCTCAAGGTGCAACTGGAGGTTGATACGCGTGATGCGGACATCCGAGAAAATGTCACCGGGAGCGTTTCGCGGGCTATGAATACTCACCGTGAGGATGTCTTGAGCGTTGAACGGCAGGTCCAACGGGACGTTGTAGGGAATGGGCCTGTACTCCCGCGGCTGACCGTCCCTGCGTCGTGCCTGATCCTCCTGCGCGTCCCGGGCCGGCCCCGGCGGCAACAGGATTTCCTGCTCCTGCGGCTGTTTATCGCTGCTAATGAGCAGCCTGCCCGGTTCGGTGTGCCTCGTCTCGCACAGGAAGGTGAGGACGTAGCGAGCTTGAGCGCCCGGATCCTTGGGCGCCGTCAGCGCCTGATTGACCGAAGCCCCATTGCTGGCGGTCAGAAAACGAACGTGCTGGCCCTCCTCTTCATACCAATCGCTCGCAGTCCCCAAGTAACCCGAAGCCGGTTCCTGTATCCAGTAATCGATCCACTGTTCGAAGTCGCCATTGAGCACCAGATTTTCATTGGCCAGGATAATCGGTTTATTCATGACGACCTGCTCCTTCGGCGGTTGAGGAGCGGAACAGTTTGCTTTCGGTCTTGGCGATCTGATCTTCAACGGCTCGCACGAACGGCGGCTCGCCGGCCCTGGCCATGTAACGGATACGCACGATGATGTCCGTCAACGACAGCAGCATGCTCTTCTGCGGTTCCTTTTCCGGCCTTGGGAAGCTCAACAGCCAGCGCGAAACCACCCCGGTGTTTTCGAAAGGATTGAGCAGGCTGTCATCGAATTTCATCGCCACCATGCCGTGGTCGCCAAGCCCCATCGACAAGGCGATCTGCTGACCGCTGCGCAGGTTGATCTGCACATCGGAAGGCGCCACGTGCCCCGCGGGATCATGCAAGTACTCCACCGCCGGAATGGAAGCCTTGGTAGCCGTCATGCTGCTGATCTGCAGCAAGGTGGCACGTACATGTTCATAAGGCCCGATCAGCACAGGCAGGTCGACCTCGACCGAGCTGATTTGCCGACAGTAATGCCCCGGATGGTCGCGGTCGAACAGCAATTGAGAGAGTTTGAACTCCAGCGTTCCTTTACTACGCAACTGATCCAGTGCGTTGGCCCAACTGCTGTTGGTGCCCGTCTGCGGGTCGCTCGCATCATCGAACAATTGGCGCAAGGAAAGGGTCTTGACCAGCTCCAACCGCCGTTCATGGCGTTGCAGGTACTCGCGCTCCATGCGCATCAAATGCCCGCGCAGGTGTTCACCTGCCGTCAGACCGTGGCGATTGTCCAGCCAGACCTGGGGCAAGGGGATTTGCGAATCATAGTCACCGGTTTCGGCACTCAGCGAGGCCTGGGCGCTGAGGCACAGACTGACGACGGCATCGTAGGCCTGGTAGTGCAACGCCTTGAACTGGCCCAGCAGCCAGCCGTACAGCTCGGCGTTGGTTGCGCGCTTTTTGATGAAGTTGTACACCGTCAAGGCTTGGTTGTTGGCCAGGAGGGTTTGATCCAGCGTGGTTTGAGCGGCGCTCACCGCATGGGTCTGGGCGGTGATTTGCGCATCGAGCGCACGCACCTCCGCCAGTGCCTGATCACGATGCAGTTGCCACTCTTCGCGGCGGCGACGGTAACTTTCGGTGGTGGCCTGTTTGTCCGCGTCTATCTGCATCGCCGACGACGCTATGTCCAGGCCGAAACAAGCCGCGTCGACCACTTTGTCGAGACGATGCCCACCGTTGGCTAAACCAAAAATAGTGGGCAGCGAGGCAATCACGGCGCCCGCAGGTTTGATGCTTGCCGAGGTCAACGCCAGGATTTTGGAAATCTGCAAGTTCTCCATGACCTCGTACTCAACCTTCGACACATTCTCGTCATAGAGACGCTCGTAAGCGATCGCCCGCTCCTCTGCCACCGCCCGGCTTTGCTCCAGCGCGCTCTTGCTCGCCTGTAGCTGAGTGATGTTCTGTTCCTGCACCGTCCGGGCGTAGATGCCCAGTTCCACCAAATGGTTCTGCTGCAGTTCCTCCTGTTCGACCAGCTCCCGTTGTTCGAGCAATCGCAGCACCTGTGCGCCGTGATCCTGGAGCGCCTGCACGGCGCGCAATGCCACCTCGAACGTCGTGCGCCAGCGAAAAGCCCCCACCACCAACCGCCCGCCCATGGGTCTTGGCGCACCGGCACCACCGGCCGCCAGGTCGCGCAGCAACGCATTGGGATCGGTGGGCGGGCTGAACAGCGCGAGCTCCATTGGCTTGCCGTCCAGGGTGAGGTTGTTGCGCAGGTTATGCAGGCGCTGGCCAGGCAAATCGTACAGCGCGAGCAACTGTTCATTGATCGGTGCCCTGAAGGGCTCGTTGGCCAGCAGCCCCAGCAGCGGCGGCGCCTCGGCGGCAGCAGGAAAGTCCGCCAGGCTGAACGCGAGGTTTTGTTCAAATTGTTCAAGGGTCGGTCGCGACATGCTTTTGTTCATCAAGCCGTCCACGGTGTCGGTTTCCCAACGGTTGACCGTTCGCACCACCGGCGCCTTGCCCATCAGGAATTCGGCTTGCACATAACACAACTTGGCCGCTACCAGACTGTCACGGGTGAGTTGGCGGTAATACCAGTCGCCCCAGGCCATCAGGTTCTTGATGTACTCCGAGAACACCAGAATCTGGAAGTGCCGGGGCGCCGAATAGCCGATGGCGTCGGGGTCGGTGGGCGCCTGGGTTTCACAGCCCAGGTTGCCGGCGCTACTCAAGGGCCGGCAGCGCCAATACGCCGGCTTTGGATTGGGGTACTGAGGGTCGTCGTCGGGGTCGGCCGGCGCTTGCGGGTCGAACAGGTAATGCAACCAGTTCTGCGCTTCCAGGAAGCGGTCCTCGGTGCGCAAGCGTGTGGCCACCAGGTGCGGCAGGTGGAAAAACAGCTCCCAGAAAAACAGACCGTTAGCACCGTCGAAGGCCCCGTTGGGCTCACTGATCGTTTTCGATTCCGGGGGCGGCTCCGGCAGAAACTGCGTGTCCCAATCCAGCACCGCATCGACGGAGATATTGGAACGCTGTACCAACTCTGGGCCGAACAGAGAGTTCAGCCGGGCATATTTAAGGGAGAGTTCGGCCTGGTTGAGGGAGAGGAACTGCGCCGCATCGAGACTGTTCTTGAGCAGTGAGACGGGGGGGAAATCCGTCACATTGATAATGGTTAGTTCAAACCTATTTTGGCCCTGCGTACCCGAGGAGGTACCCAACGTGAAGGTGGTCGGCTGCGGCCATGAACCGCTGGTCCGTCGATAAACCTGCCATTGGGTACTCCAGCCACCGGCAACGGAAAAATCCCCCGTAAGATCCGCTGGGTCTGGGTTGGTGCGATTGACCAACTTCAACTCCAGGGTGACATTGCCTCCGGTCAGACCCGTTGGCCGGCAGTAGCCGCAGACCACCAGCTCATCGTAGCCATCGACGCGAAACACCGCAGCCTGCAGACTCAGGTAGGGTGTCATCGTGCCCGGCCTGTCCACGGCAGTGACCATGTCTGGCTGATTCATCAGTGGGTGTTGAACCGTCTCAGCCGTGACAAAACGCTTGAGCGCCGCCTGCTCCAACCAGCCACCATCGTCCCAGGCCACGGGGCGGAACAGCACATCGCGCACCGCAGACACCTTGAGGGAAGTCTTGTCACTGGTCAAAAAAACGCCCAGTTTGCCCTTGGGGTTGTAAGGATCGGCCCACACGGTCGCAATCAACCGGGCGCCTTGGGAAAGGTCGCTGTCATGCACGCTGCTGTGCAGGCTCAGCGGCGCCGACCACCGGCCATTCTGGGCCATGAACGCCACTTTGATGTCCAGCCGGTGGGGCAGGCTCTGGTTGTCCTCGCCCTCTACCTTGTACTGCCATTCGGCCCACACCAGGCACAGCCGTCCGCTCCAGAACACCGGTCGGATATCCAGTATCGTCACGCCCGTGGGCGTATCCACCGGCAGCCATTCACTCCAGGCCGCCGGGTTAATGGCGGTGCAACTGGGGGAAAGCTCGACCTCGGCCTTGCGCCAGAAGTACTGGTAAGGCGGCACCCGCTGGCGACCGACAAAGTAGTAGTCGGCCCGGGCCGGCGAGACGCTGTCCATGTAGCTGCTGAGCACGTCTAGGTTGCAGGTTTGCTCGAACGTTTGCAGGTACTCCTGCAAAGCAACCTGAACCGAATCGCTGTTCAAGTGTGCCTGGTTGAGGTTGTTTTCAAGGGTCTTGAACAGGCTGGTCTTGCGCTGCCGCACGAAGGGGTTGATGAAGTTTTCCGGGTAAAGGGCGATCATTTGCAGCGCCGACCAATCCGGGTAGTTGTTGTAGAGTTCCCAGGTGGCCAGGTCCCGCTTGTCGAACTCGGTGTCGGCATAGCCGGGTTCCAGTTTGCGGTAGGCGGCGTGGATGAACTGCTGGGCGCAGCTGATCGCTTCAGCGACCCAGGAGCTCTGCACCGGGTAACTGTCCAGAGGATCCAGGCGCAGCAGTTCAAACAGGTCCGCTGGGGTACGCAGGAAGTTGTAGGGTGGATTCGCACCACTTTTACCAACGTGCCCGAGACTGTATTCGATCAGGGCGGTCCGGCGTTTTTCGAGCAAGTCACCCATCGTGTTCCCTGTCATGATGCTGGCTCCTCGCTTTCAAAGGTGATGGGCGGGAAATCAGCGGTCGCGTCACCGTCGGGAGTGATGGTGATTCTGAACCTTCCGCCGGTAGGGCTGGAGGCAAATGTCCGGGCCAGACCCTCCTGGTTGGTGTAGGACTGGTCCGGTCGATAAACCACCCGGCCTTCCCCCCCGCCCATATCCGTGGTTAGCCAGCGCGTCGGATGGTTTGTCGCAAGGTTTCCATGACGGTCCATAATGGTGGCGTAGAGTTCGACTTCCTGACCGAAGGGCACCGTCCCCAGAGGTACCGGTGACATGTACGCTATTGGGATGTGTAACTTGAGCTTATCGAAAATGACCTCGACGGTAGGGGCATACTCGCGCTCAAACAGATCGAGCCAGAATTGCGGCGTGTCCCGCCCCAACACCTTGCCCGGTATGTACTCGGCCTCAACCACCCCGTCGATATCCGTCGCCTGGGTTTCAATGGTTCCCAGCTCGGCGCTCCAGTAAACGTTGACTCCGCTCAACGGTTCCCCATTGCTGTTCATGAGGGTGACGGTGAAGGTGATTTTTTCCCCAGGCGCAGCCACTACCACGGTGTTGTCCGGGACGCATGTCACGGTAACGAGCTGTTTCAGATCCCCGGTGAAGGTCGCCGGCGGCCTATCGGATTCGGACAGGCTCAGCAAGGCATGCTCGGCGGCTTCCTTGTAGGCAGGCTTATCGACCTCTTCCGGCAGCCCGCCCAGCAGGAAAATCGTCAAGGCATCCATGCCGGTGCGCGCCGCCAGCACCCGAACCCGCATCAACAGATCCAGTTGGGGCAGGTTTTTCAGGATCTTGTGCTCGGATTCGATGCGGCTGACGCACTCGCGCACCTCTTGCACGCTCCAGTCAAAAAAGTTGGCCAGCCGGATGGACGCCGCTTGTTCGGCCAAATGCAGTGCGTGCTGCCCTATCGGAGAAGGCAGCGCATTGACCTCGCGCAGGTAGTCGAGCAACGTCTGCGCCGGCTGGTCGCTCAGCTCGAACGCACGGTTGAGGGTGCTCAGGTAGTAAAGCGTGCGCACCGTGAATGCGTGCTTGTCGTCCTGGTCCAGCCAGGCTTTATGGCCGTAATCCAGATAGTCGCGTAACACATCGGCGCCCAGCTCCAGTTTCGCCACCACCGCACTGCGACGACGCACATCGGCCAACAGCGCAAGCAATGGGTCAGTCAATGCGTTGCGGCCCTTCACCAGGCCTTCAAGACTCGAAAGGTCGCGTTCGAGCACCTGGCGCAGCAGCTGGCTCACCGTTGAATTGGCCCACGCCAGCACCTCGAGCCCTTGCTCGGCACCGATACCCGTGTAAACCGCCAGGCATTCCTTGACTACCGACACCTGGGCGTCCCTGGCTTCCAACACCACGGCGAGCATTCTCTCGACAATGGCGGGACGCTCCAGCTCATATTGCTCCCCGAGGCCGACTTCCACGGCGTGCTCAAGCTCTTCTCGCGCAAAGGCCAAGTATTCAGCTTCGGTTCCCGTGCGCGACATCACCAGCCCATCGAACTCGACCAATGTCGTTTGCATCCCCAGCAACTCCAGCCAGCTGGCACCCGCCATCGCCGGCACACCCGCCATCAGGATCGCCGAGTGGGTGAGCAGTGCGCCGGGCAACAGGTTGAGCACCTGTTCAAAAAACCGCCCCTCGGCGTCCAGGGAGGCGTCCAGCACCGAGGGCTGCGAGACCTGCTGCACCATCCAGAGCACCGGCATGTCGTGATCGGCACACCAGTCCACACACAATTGCATGGCCTGGATGAGGTTCAGCACATCCGGGCTATCGCTTGCAGCGCAATTGATCAGGGGCACACCCGCCAGGCCGTCGAGCCAAAGCGCCCCACCCAGCACCGTCAGCATCAACACGCCTTCGACCGGGGTGATGCCCAACAGCCGGGGCAGCTTCACCATGCGGTAGAAACTGGACATGATCGCCAGGTTACGCGGCAGGCTGTCGCCGGTTATTTCATGGGCATTGGCAATCGCCAGGGCCAGGTAGTTATAGGTCTGCAGGTCGATGCCCAACGCGCTGCACAGTTGGCTGACGGTCAGGTCGGGCACCTCCGGTGCCGGCACGATCGGAAACGGTCCGTTGTCGAGCTTCAAGGGCTCACGATAATCGCTCTGGTTATTGAAGACCTGATCGAATTGGGAGAGTGCTTCACCGCGACCGTAAATCGACAACTCGTCGATAAACACGGCAAAGTCGTTCACCGGACATTCATAGCGCTCGCGCAACGACTGAAACAGCCCCAGCGCATGCACGACCTGTTCGGTGATCCACCAGTCATCGGCCGGCGCACCACCGCGCACTTCAGCCTTGATGGTCGCCACCAGCAGCGCATCCACCTGTTCACTCGGCAGTGCCAGCCATTGATCCAGGCGCACCTTGCGATTCATTCGGTCGTAACGCGCAAGTCCTGCGGCGTCGCCAGGGCTTACTGACAGCCTGTGGAGGAACGCAGGGCCATCTGCGCCACCCACAATACTGACACCCGGGTGGTTGTTGGCGTTGAGATAGACCGACCCCGAGCGCCCGCTTTCCGGCACGTCGGACTCCGTTTGCGACGAGTAGGTCACATTGGCCGAACGCACTGGCGCGAAGCCGCGTACCGACAGCAAGGCCTCGAGCCCCTGGGTGTCGAGTTTGGTCCGTTCGCCGAAGAATGGCACCTCGTTGAGGTCCTGCCATGTCAAGTCATCGGTGCCAAAGTTGTGCTCATAAAATACGTCGCGGTCGGCGAGCTTGGCTGCCTCCTCCGTGAGCAACCGCCGCTGATAAGGTCCCAATCTCGACGCATGGGCCAGGGCCGGTCCCGCATCGTTGTACCAGGCCTGAGCCTGGAAAAAATACGGAAAGGACGGGCTCACGCTTTGGGCAAAACTGCCCACCGACAGGCCATGGTGACGGGCGACCGAATCCACCGTGACCCAATGCTGGAAGTAAGGAAGCCCATTGGGATAGCGCGCCTCGATCATGGCTTGCTCAAGGGCCTCTGGGGCCAGATCGATAAACCTTTCCAGCACCGGGACGATGATGTCCACCGATGACACGGATCGATGCACCGCGTTGAAATCAACGCTCAGCGGCTTCAGGTCTTTGCGCCGATCATGCAATGGCAGCTTGAGCATATCGCTGGAAGCCGCTTCGATGCGTTGCTCGATCCACCTCATCAACTCAATCAAATACGCCACGGGTGACGTGACAGACTCCAGGGCCTGGGGTGGGCACAAACTGTCGAACCGGGGGTTAAACAGCAGCTCAAAACTGGGGCCTTGAACCATCGACAGCAAGCCACTTCTTGCTCGCCGCCGCACTTTTGCAGAATCGTACAGGCTGTGTTCGATGAACTGACGCCGCAGGTAAATGGCCATGCTGTTGAAGCGCCGTAACAGCTGACGGGCGTCATCGGGGCTCACGCCAAAGTCTCTCACCAATCCCTGCACGCCCTTTTCCACCAGCGCAAAGATCGAACCGCCCTCTTCGAGGTACGTTTGCAGCGTCGCGTAGGCTGTGAGTTGTTGGTCACTGAACACCTGAGTCAGCAGCTGTAAAGCAGGGCGGGAGTCAGCCATGGACGAGACCTCGAGTTCGATAACGGCCCGCAGCGGTCCGACGAAGCCGTCAGGCCGAGCGTCTGGTAAACGTGATTTGGCGCTTAAGGCCCCAAGCCGTCTACTGTCAGAACCGACAGGTTTTATGACCGTCTATCGGGAGTTCGATGCCTGGATCGGGCTAGGTAGCAGGACTTCGAAGCGCCCGCTCTCAACCCAATCGGAAGCCGTCGCGCCGTCCACCGTGTCGGTGATGGTCTGCCTGAACCGGCACCAGTTACCGCCAGCCGAGAGCGCCTGCGACGCCCCGCCTTCCCAACCACTGGCGGCGACAGGGAGACCCGCCGCCCACACCTGATCAGGGTTGAACCAGCTCACCACCTGGCCGATGCCCGACCGGCCCTGACCTTCGAAGTTGACCGGGTTGTCGACCCAGCCTCCGGCCATGGGCACGTCGATGGAAGGTTGATAGGTGCCCAGCACCACCGGCCGCGGCGGTGAATCGGCAGAATCAAAACCCTCGCTCGACGCCACGGCCATCAAGTCGTAGAGGCCGCCGGGTTGATCGAACGCCACCGTCACCGACCAGGTACGATCCTCCAGCACCGGGCTACTGCCCAACACCGTCAGCGTGGCATCGCCCAGCTTCACCGTTACCGTATCCCCCGGTACGCCGAAACCCGACACCACCGCCCGCCGGCCGATGTGCTCGTCGGTGGCTGGGGTTTCAATGAACGGGGCAGCCGGGACAACGTTGAAGGTCAACGGCGCAGTATCCCTGGAGGTCCGTCCTTCGAAGCGTTGCCGGGCCAGAATCGTGGTCTCGCCCACCGGCAAGGTCACTTCAGCTTTCCAGCCCTCGGCGCCCACAAAAATATCCTCGATCAACGGCTCACTGGCGCCCTGCAGCCAGACATCGACCCGCCCGCCCGGCATGCCTGTGCCAGACAACACCATGGTGCGCGGCAGGTCGCCGCCTGGCTGCGGCACGTCAAACTCCGGAGGCAACACCACCACCTCGACTGTCACCGTCTCACTGCGCTCGGAAGGCACCCCGCGCAGGGTCTGTTGCGCGTCGATGGTGTAGCGACGAAAGGCCAGCACGGGAAGTGCGATGAACCATTCGCCATCGGCGGTCAGCACTTTGGGCTCGCCCAGATCCGTTTGAAATTGGGCGTCGCGCACTTGCATCGACGCCTCGGCCATGCCCTCACGCCCGCGGACGATCAGCTCGCGACCGACCTCGGCATTGGGGCTGGGGTCAGTGATCACGGGCTGGCGCATGGGCAGAACGACCGTGAAGGTTCTGGATGCTGCAGGTGAGGGTTGCTGGGCGGCGGTCTGGATCAGCGTCGCGGTGTGGATGACCTCGGGGGCAAACGGCTCGGTGCGGCGGAAATTCCAGGTGCCGTTGTTATTCACGACGGGGTGTTCGGTGGCGCTGTCACTGAATGTGAGTGTCAGCACCGCGCCCGGCCAGCAGGTGCCGCTGAGGTCGGGCGAGAGGCCATTTTCCACGGGCACGTTCATGACCGGGGCCAGCGGTGGGATGGTGACCTCGATTTCCTGCCAGGTCGGCGACGGTGCTCCATTCAGGTATTGCCTGATATGGACTTTCCGTTTGAACGTCGGCCCCCATACCTCTGATGCCCTGCTCTGCCACTGACCGGACGACACGCCAGCATCCGGCGCCGCCTTCGACTCACCACCAGGATTGAACAACATCACCGTCGCACCGTTGAAACCTTTACCCGAGAATACCGGCTGGTAGACCGGTGTGTAGGTGATATCGGTCGGGTCGGGAAGTATCAGGTTGACGGAGAAGGTGTACGGCTGCGAGTCAATCCAGCCACTGGCACCGTCGGGAAACCGCTGGATCGCCCGCAGGCTGTACGAGCCAAATGGCCAGTTTGTCGCGGTTGTTTCCCACTTGCCATCTCTCACCGGAGCATCACGCGGCGCCGTTCCACCGGGCCCGCTGACGATGGTGATCTGGACGGTTGCGCCGGTATAGCCGTCGCCTTCGAATTTCACAGAGGTTTCTGTCGGGGTGGTGACGGTGACGGCGGTCAGTTTGGGGGGGCGCACTTTAAACGCCTGGGCAGTGCTCAGTCCCGACGCGATTTGATAGGTTTGTTCAGCCACCAAAGAAATCATCCCTGGCGGTACTTGTACCCTGGCATTCCAGGAGCCGTTCGTCGCTGCTGTGCCTTTGCCTACCGGGGTACCAATCACATCAAGCCTAACTTCGACGCTGGCGCCATCCATCCCATTTGTTCCGTATACCGTGAAACTCATATCCTTAGTGGCTGTGGACCGGGTGATGCTCGGTTTACCTAAAACAGTGAAGGAACGGTGCTCCTCGGTATATCTAATGGGTTCGCTCCCCGACTGATACGCAGCCTGTGCCGACCAGCGTCCACTGGCCAGGAGTTTACCCTCGGCCTGCCACGTTTTATTGGTGTTTACGGAAGCTCTTTCAGACAGCTCGGTACCGACATTGGGGAAAACCGCCCAAATTCGGTTGCCTGGAAATCCTCTACCCTTGAAGACAAGCTGGTCGGCGCGCACGATGGCGTTCGCTGCGGGCTCTGTCAGTGTCGTCGGGGCCCAGTCAATGGTCTTCTGATTTGATTTTCCAGATATCGCATTTCCTATTTTTTGTATGGCGTAGAACGTTAGGGTCTCCAACCCGCTCGGCATGTTGATCGTTGTTGCCCATATGCCGTCTTCAGAAAGATTCGCCACTGGCCCCAACACATCGTCGCCATTAGCGTTATGAACGGTAACCGTGCCATCGGCGAATGCAGCACCAATACCTGAAACCGTGACTGGCAAGTCACTAATATAACCTTGTGGCCCTGTAATGACTGGAGCAGCGGGAATAAACCTATAGGTTCTATTAGCTCCCAGGTGTGGGTCGCCTACATTACTCAAGTCATACGTATAATCATAATGAACCACTACAGAGTTCACATCCCCCGCCACCGTCAGTGTTCCAGAAATTCCATGCCACTCCGCGTTTTGATCTCCATTTGTAGTCAACTCGCGCCACCCGGTATCAGCTGCCGACTGAAGTCTTATATTGACATTACCCTTCTTTCGACCATTATCTCTCGCACTGTATTTAAAGTTGCTCAGCTCCAAGGATCTGCCATTGGGGGACCATGTATACCAGGCGGCAAAGTTCGCCCAAAGAAGGGGATGACTGGAATTCGCCGCTTCTAAAAAAACTTCCCCGGTTAAAGCATTAGGAAAAGCAACATCCTCTTCCGACTCAAGAGCACCGTCAGTTTTATTGACGTCCTCCGTATTGCCCCCTGATGCGTCTTCGAGTTCGTTTTTTTCAGAATCGTCACCAGCGCCCATGACTAACTCCTTAACTATTAATCGGAATCAAAAAGGCATTACGGTCAGCCGTATCGTCAGGAGGTTTCCTGGTACCAGTAAATGGCACTCGGTCTACTCAAACACCTGTTAGTTCTGACAGTGCCGACGAGTGGCGGGACCCAGCGCAAGGCAACATCCGAATGACTACAGCGTCTTGCGCAACGGACTACAGATCCGCCAGAATCCGCCGGCTTGTGCGCCTTGGCCTTGCCCCGTAACTTGATTCGTGTCGCTGATAACCAGCGATCGGGTTTAGTCGCCCGGCGGTTCGACACGATATGCACAAGCGTCATCCCGTGGGGTTTTCCCTATCCCATACTTGATGGTGGCTGTGCGCAGGGCGCCCTCGGGCGCGCCGGATTTCGTGTCTCCGCCGGTCGACTAACCTGCGTCCAGCCGCCACCCTTCATTCGTTTAGTCGCGAGCCGGGTGGTAGCCCCATTACGGAGACCGATCATGATCAAACCAACACCCAATCCCCCGAGAACCGATTCACAATCCGCTCACAAAACCCTCAACACCAAAAAGCTCGACAAAGCCGCGCAAAAAGCCCTGGACCATTACCTCAAGCCCGACCCAGGCAAACCCGAACGACAACTCGATTACTTCATCGTCGCCCCCGACGCCGACCCCGAAGGCATGCTCGCCCACACCTATGAAACCTTCTGCTCGGTGAGCACGCTGATCCTGGATTTATCGGAAGACCTGGAAGGCGCCCCGCGCAACCTGGCCCTGGCGATACACCAGATGGGCGAGATGGGGGTGTTGTTGCTGGAGAAGATGCTGGATAACGAGGCGAAGGTTCAGCGCTGAAAGCGCCCTGTAGGCGCTGCCGAAGGCTCGGGCCGCGTTCGGATGGTCTTTTGATCTTGATCCGACGATCTTTCGCTCAGGACTCAATTGTCTGGAAAAAGATCGCAGCCTCGTTGCACTCGGCAGCTCCTACAGGTGTCACGTTTGGGGAACGTATAGGGCATCAAGCCGATGCCAGGCCAGAATCGTGATCTCGCCTGCCAGTTCCGGCCTATAGGTTCTCCGCCGTTTCGCCGGCTTGCGCACATGGGCAGGTGCTGATTAATCAATTTTAAATTTTCCGCATAAAAATCCGCAAAAACGCTGAAAACAATCTATCGTACGGCATCACTAAACCAAGCAACCACGGGCGTTATCGGCCGTTTTATTTTCCGCATAAATTTCCGCAGAAATTGCCGTTTTGTTCTCTGGAAGCAAAAATGATGATTACCTCGAAAACGTACCTTGACCCGGTACTGCCAGAAAATCTGCCCGACTCGATCATTCAGGCCGCGGATCAGTTGCCGCGTAAGGCAGAATTTCTTGCCGGACGGCTCGCCGATGAGACATCGAAGCAACTGGCGGGCCTCCTGCGCATCACCAATACCTACTACTCGAATCTGATCGAAGGGCATCGAACTGAGATCGCTGACCTCCAGGCTGCACGCACGATACCGAAACGGGAAAGAAAGGAGCTCAAAGAGCTTGCCGTGCAACACATGACGCAGCAGGAGGTGATGGAGCGGGTGCTTCGCATGCGCCCAATAGATAACTTCTCCGCTATGTTCGATCCCAAGTTGATCGCTACCCTCCATCGTCGGCTTTTCATGGGTGCTTCTACGCAGGACCTGACCCTAGGCGATGGTCGCATGATGGAACCCGGCAGACTGCGGGCCGAAGAGAATGAGCAGGTCCAGGTTGGCGCACATGTCGCTCCAGCTGCCGCAGCTGTATTGCCCATGCTTGAGCATCTGCAGTTGCATTACGGACGAATAAAGGATCCGCGGCGCCAATTGATCGCCGCCCTGGCGGGTCATCACCGAGTGGCGCTTGTCCACCCCTTCCTTGATGGTAATGGCCGAGTGATTCGGATGCTCACCCACCTGCAACTTGTTCATCTCGGGCTGAAACCTACCCTCTGGTCACTGTCTCGTGGTCTGGCTCGCAGGCAGGATGAGTACTATCGCTTGCTCGCTTTGGCTGATCGCCCTCGTGAGGGTGACTATGACGGGCGCGGCCAACTCTCACAGCGTCACTACTTCAACTTCATTGAGTTCATGCTCGATGTCTGCCACGACCAGATTGATTACATGACGACCTCGCTAAACCCAGCCAGGTTGCGCGAACAGGTTGTTCAGGTGTTCTCTACGGATCCTGACCTTCGCCGTGCCGGTATCAGACCCACCAGCGCAGCTGCTGTGTTGGCTCTTCTCACCCAAGGTGCGATGCCGCGTGCGGAGTTTAAGGTGTTCACAGGTTTGAAGGATCGGCTTGCAACGGAAGAACTGGGCCGCTTGATCGAAGCGGGGATAGTGGTCAGTAATACCCCCAGATCCCGCACGGTGGAAGCGGGTTTGCCCGCACGCTTCGCCGGATTGATCTTTGCGAACCTGCATTTCCAAATGGGTTAAGTTGTGACGGTGACTCAGTGTGTTGTTGCTGGATAACGAGGCGAAGGTTCAGCGCTGAAGCTTTGGACTGTTTCTGAGTAACCTGTGGGAGCACAGCTTGCTCCCACAGAGGTATCAACCAGGCTGGTTATTCCATGGCCTGATTTCAGGCCGACTCCGGCAACGGATAAAAACTGAAATATTGCTGCAACGCGGTGATCAGTTGCCCGTACTCCGGCGGCGCCCATTTCAGGCTGAAACCGGCGTCGAAATGCTGCGGCGTCACGTCTTCTCGGCACCACAGGCAATTGGCTCTGAGCACAATGTTCTGCTGCGGTCCCTCATCGGAAGGGATTTTCAGGTGCAGGTCAAAGTCCGCACCGACCATCAACGGCAAATGGCTGATCAGCATCAGGCCATCTGCCGAAACGTTGCCCAAGAAACCGATGGGCTTGCCGTTTACGCCATTAAACACTCTCAGGAAACACGGCAACTGCTGCCGTTCGATTCGCCGTTTTTTGTACATATCCTGTATCGCTTTTTGAACGACCCCGAATCGGGGCAACCTAATACTTCGGAACGAGCACACGCCAGCTCGCTCTCCCCGATCCCGGTGCCAGACGCTCGCAAGCGTCCAGGCCCTACTGCTGCCGGTCACAGGTGCCGCTTGAAGTTAGAGATTTAGCTCTAATGACGATTTGTACAAATATAGCTCATGGTCGTGTGGCAGCCAGTCGTCCGTACACCTTTCATAAACAAAAACACGCCAGGCGCTTGTGGCCAGGGATCGCCCCGGCCATGGCTTGATGTGCCTGTCAGGACGCCGTCGGGCGCATCGCCGACGCGCTGCGGGTCGGATAATGGCCTAGGCTCTGCAGGGTCTCGAGCCGGGCGCGGGCGCGGAAAGCGTATTCGCTGTTAGGGTATTGGGTGATGATGAACTGGTAGGTCTGCGCCGCATCGATAAACAGCTTCTGCCGTTCCAGGCACTGGCCGCGCAGCATCGAGACTTCCGGCTGCATGTAGCGGCGGGCACGGCTGGCGCGGTCGACCTGGGACAGCTCAAGCATGACCTGCTCGCAATTGCCGCGGTCATAGGCCTTGTAGGCCAGGTTCATGTGGTGGTTCATCGACCAACGGGTGCAGCCCGTGACGCTCAGGGCCAGGGCAACGAAAAGCACGAATCGCATGGGAGGTTCTCCTGTCTTGAGCTCTGTATCGACCTGGGTGGGAAAATCTGTAGGAGCTGCCGAAGGCTGCGATCTTTTGATCTTTTGATCTTTTGATCTTTTGCTTGAGATTCAATTGTCTGGGGAAAGATCGCAGCCTCGTTGCACTCGGCAGCTCCTACAGGATGAGTTCCCATTGCAAAGGGGTTCATCTTTTTATTAAGGCGCAAAAATTTTCAGGAATGTTCATTTCGAAAAACAAACGAAAAAGTAGTGCATATGAACAATGACTACACCCAAAGAGCATAGTAGCCTTCGCTGGCGCTTGAACTTGAGGAGTCTTGCATGTCCGTCCGTCGCACCAAAATCGTCGCTACCCTTGGCCCGGCCAGTAATTCGCCGGAAGTTCTCGAACAGCTGATTCTGGCTGGCCTGGACGTTGCCCGCCTGAATTTCTCCCACGGTACCCCCGACGAGCACAAGGCTCGTGCCAAGCTGGTGCGCGACCTCGCCGCCAAGCACGGCCGCTTCGTTGCCCTGCTGGGTGACCTGCAAGGCCCGAAGATCCGTATCGCCAAATTCGCCAACAAGCGCATCGAGCTGAAGATCGGTGACGCCTTCACCTTCTCCACCAGCCATCCGCTGACCGAAGGCAACCAGCAAGTGGTCGGCATCGACTACCCGGACCTGGTCAAGGACTGCGGCGTGGGCGACGAGCTGCTGCTCGACGACGGTCGCGTGGTGATGCGCGTCGAAACCGCCACCGCCACCGAACTGAACTGCATCGTGACCATCGGCGGCCCGCTGTCGGACCACAAAGGCATCAACCGTCGCGGTGGTGGCCTGACCGCACCGGCCCTGACCGAAAAAGACAAGGCCGACATCAAGCTGGCCGCGGAAATGGAAGTCGACTACCTGGCCGTGTCCTTCCCGCGTGACGCCGCCGATATGGAATACGCCCGTCAACTGCGCGACGAAGCCGGCGGCACTGCCTGGCTGGTGGCCAAGATCGAACGCGCCGAAGCCGTGGCCGACGACGAAACCCTCGATGGCCTGATCAAGGCGTCCGACGCCGTGATGGTGGCCCGTGGCGACCTGGGCGTGGAAATCGGCGACGCCGAGCTGGTGGGCATCCAGAAGAAGATCATTCTGCACGCACGCCGCCATAACAAAGCGGTGATCGTCGCGACCCAGATGATGGAGTCGATGATCCAGAACCCGATGCCGACCCGCGCCGAAGTGTCCGACGTAGCCAACGCCGTGCTCGACTACACCGACGCTGTGATGCTCTCGGCCGAAAGCGCCGCCGGCCTCTACCCGCTCGAAGCGGTGCAGGCCATGGCGCGTATCTGCATCGGCGCTGAAAAGCATCCGACCAGCAAGACTTCCAGCCACCGCATCGGCAAAACCTTCGAGCGCTGCGACGAAAGCATCGCCCTGGCGACGATGTACACCGCCAACCACTTCCCGGGCGTGAAAGCGATCATCGCCCTGACCGAAAGTGGCTACACACCGCTGATCATGTCGCGCATTCGCTCCTCGGTGCCGATCTACGCGTTCTCCCCGCACCGCGAAACCCAGGCGCGCGCGTCCATGTTCCGTGGCGTCTACACCGTGCCGTTCGACCCGGCCGCCCTGCAACCAGGCGAAGTCAGCCAGGCGGCGGTGGATGAACTGGTCAAGCGTGGCGTGGTGCAGACTGGTGACTGGGTCATCCTGACCAAGGGCGACAGCTACCACACCATTGGCGGCACCAACGGGATGAAAATCCTGCACGTTGGCGACCCGATGGTCTGAGTGCCCGAGCGCTGAAAAACAAAAGCCCTGCCATGTGAATGGCGGGGCTTTTTTGTTTTTGCCTGCAAGAAATGTGGCGCTGGGACTGGCCCCATCGCGAGCAAGCTTTGCTCCCACAGGACGCTCCCACAGGCATGGAGTGCCCCCCATGCCTGTGGGAGCAAAGCTTGCTCGCGATTGGGGCCAGGCCAGGCGCTGCAAGACTCAATGCCTGTTGATAAACCCCGACAACGCCGCTACCGCCTCGGGCGAGCGCAGGCGTTGGGTGAACAGCTTGCCCTCTTCTTCGATCACCCTGAGCAACTGCTCCCGGTCGGGCGCTTTCATCAGTTGCTTGCTGATGCTCACCGCTTCAGCCGGCAGCGATTCGAAGCGCAACGCCACTTCCCGAGCCTTGGCCAAGGCCGCCTCGCCACTGTCCAGCGCCTCGGTGGCGATGCCCCAGGCGACCGCCTGTTCACCACTGAAACCCTCGCCCAACAGCAACAATTGCGCGGCCCGGGCCTGGCCCAGCAGCCGCGGCAGGATCAGGCTGGAGCCGAATTCCGGGCACAGCCCCAGGTTGACGAACGGCATGCGCAGACGCGCGTCCCGGCTGACGTAGACCAGATCGCAATGCAGCAGCAACGTGGTGCCGATGCCCACCGCCGGCCCGGCCACGGCGGCGATCACCGGTTTGCGGCAATCGAGCAGGCTGAGCATGAACTGGAACACCGGGTTATCGAGGTCGTTCGGTGGTTGTTCGAGGAAGTCGATGATGTCGTTGCCGGCGGTGAAGCAGTCACTGGAGCCGGTGAGCAGCACTGCGCGAATCTGCGGGTCGGTATCGGCCATCGCCAGGGCTTGGGCCAATTGACTGTACATGGCCCGGGTCAGGGCGTTTTTCTTTTCCGCCCGGTTCAAGCGCACCGTCAGCAGGCCGCGTTCTCGGTCGAGCAACAGGGTTGGGGTCATGGTCGGTCTCGCGTCTGAAGATCAGCGCTCAACCACGGGGCAGGAAGACGTCGGCCAGCAGTTGATTGCGCGGCAAGCCGGCCAGGTACAAGCGCTTGGCAAAGGCCTCGACCCGGTCGGGATGGCCGCAGAGTAAGGCCTGGGTTTGCCGCGAAACAAGCCGCAGTTGCGCCAAGGCGGACGGCGCCTCGGCCGCGGTCAGCAGCTCCACGCTGAGGTTTTGATGCTTGGCCGCCAGCGCCGCCAGGGGTTTGGCCAGGTAATGCCCCGCCGCATCATGGGCCACGTGAATAAGGCGAATCGCGCCTTGGTGATGCTGGCGCAACGCTTCGCGCAGCAAGCCAAACAACGGCGCCAGACCGGTACCAGCGGCGAGCAGCCACAGCGGCCGGTCGTGCCAGTCGGGGTCGTAATGCAAGGCACCGCCGCGCAGTTCGCCCAGGCGGATCGGGTCGCCGGCCTTCATCTGCCGGGCCGCCTCGATGAATTGGCCGGGCTCGCGGCAATCGAGGTGGAACTCCAGGAAACGGTCTTCCTCGGGCAAACTCGCCAGGGAATACGGCCGGGCCACGTCACCGGCCCACAGCACCAGGTGCTGCCCGGCCTGATAACGCAGCGACCGCTCGGGGGTGACGCGCAGGCGCAGCACCTCGCCACCGAGCCAATCCACCGCTGCTACATGAGCGGCCTGACCGTCGCGTTGCGGGTCGAAGGTGTGGATCTGCACATCCTCGACCACCTGGCATTGGCAGGCCAGCCGCCAGCCCTGGTCGCGTTGCACCGGGTTCAAGGCGTCGGGACGACTGTCGCGCACATCGCCGCCCACGCACTGCACCAGGCAGGCGTGGCAACTGCCGGCACGACAACTGTAGGGCACCGCCACGCCGGCGCCGTTCAACGCGTCCAGCAGGTTACTGCCCGCCGCCACCGTCCATTGCCGACCGGCGACTGTCAGTTCAGGCATCGACGTTCTCCCAAGCGGCGGCGCACCGATTGCGGCCGTCTCGCTTGGCACGGTACAGGGCCTGGTCGGCACGCTGCAACGCATTGTCCAGGTCATCGCCCATGTCCAGCATCGTCATGCCCGCCGACAAGCTGAGGGCGCCGACCTGCAGACCGATCAGTTCGACTTCAGTGAACGCCAGCCGCAGCCGCTCGCAGCAGGCCGTCAGGCGCTGGGGGTCGCAGGCGGGCAACAGCATGACAAATTCCTCGCCGCCATAACGGGCCAATACATCACCCTCGCGCAGGCACGCGGTAGCGACCGCGGCAAAGGCCTGCAGCACCTGGTCGCCAGCAGCGTGGCCGTGCAGGTCGTTGATGCGCTTGAAATGGTCGAGATCGATCAGGGCCAGGCCATGGGCGATGCCGGGCCTGAGGGTGTTGAGTTCGCGCGAAGCGAGGCGCAGGAAGTGCCGGCGATTGAACAGCCCGGTCAGCTCATCGGTGGCCACCAGGTCTTCGAGCTGGCGCATCATGCCGCGCAAGGTGTCCTGGTGCGCCTGCAAGGCAAACCGCCGCTGGCGCATGCGCTGGCGTGAGATCTGGACGTAGCGGGCGTAAAACACCAGCCACACCAGCACGAGAAACAGCACGGCCACCTGCAACCCGGCCAGGGTGGGATCGGGCAGCCTGAAGAAGTAACCGTCCCATAGGGTAATCGCGGTGAAGCTGATGAACACCAGCGACGCGCAGCGCACAAAGGCCCGGCGCGACAGGTGGAACAGCCCGAACAGCAGGATCAATACATAAAACACCAGAAACACGCCCCGGGCCTGGTCCAGGTGCGCCATCATCCAGGTCTGCCAGCCCAGGCCGATCAACACCTGCGCTTCGGTGAGGCTGGGGTCGGCGAAGCGCAGGTTACGGTCGGTGATAAACAGCGCGAACAGCCCGGCCTGGCACAGCACGACCAACACGCTGCCGATGATGACACCGCGCAACGAATCGAGGTAATGACCACTGAAAAATGCCAGCCACAACAAAACCAGTGCCAGCGCGTACGTCGCGGCCGCCAAAGCGAAGCGTTTCAGCAAAAGACGTTGAATGGCGTTATGGGTCAATCGTTGACTCACCATGGGAAAGGAAACTGACAGGAGGCGTCCTACGCTACAGGCCAGACGCCACTTTAGTGGCGTGTAGGACAAATGACCATTCAATTCTGGAGCAGAAAAATGGCGTCAAAGCAATGGCCTAGATTGACGCAGTGGTTTGAGGCCTGACACATAGCCTGCACATCGCCCTGTTGGGCTGTGGGAGCAAGGCTTGCTCGCGATGCAGGCGCCTCGATTCCCCGGGAGACCGCGTTGTCTTCATCGCGGGCAAGCCTTGCTCCCACAGAAGCTTTGCTCCCACAGTCTTGCTCCCACAGCCTTGCTCTCACAGGTCGCTCCCACAGGGGGCCGGCCTGCGATATACTGCCGCGCCTTTTTAGCGTCGCGCCAGCATGCCCGGCGTGCCTTGACCTGGGGTCAGCTCCAAGCTCCAAGCTCCAAGCGGCAAGTTCAGAGCAGTGCGCGTACTGCTTCAGCTTGCCGCTTGAAGCTTGCCACTTGAAGCTGCCTCATAAAATGTTCCCGTCTTTAGAGAGGAGCGCGACTCATGACCGTGATCAAGCAAGATGACCTGATACAGAGCGTTGCCGACGCCCTGCAGTTCATTTCCTACTACCACCCCGTGGATTTCATCCAGGCGATGCACGAGGCCTACCTGCGCGAAGAATCGCCGGCAGCCCGTGACTCCATGGCGCAGATCCTGATCAACTCGCGCATGTGCGCCACCGGCCATCGGCCGATCTGCCAGGACACCGGCATCGTGACCGTGTTCGTGCGCGTGGGCATGGACGTGCGCTGGGATGGCGCGACCATGAGCCTGGACGACATGATCAACGAGGGCGTGCGTCGCGCCTACAACCTGCCGGAAAACGTCCTGCGTGCCTCCATCCTCGCCGACCCGGCAGGCGCACGTAAAAACACCAAGGACAACACCCCGGCGGTCATCCACTACTCCATCGTCCCGGGCAACACCGTGGAAGTGGACGTGGCGGCCAAGGGCGGCGGCTCCGAGAACAAGTCGAAGATGGCCATGCTCAACCCATCCGACTCCATCGTCGACTGGGTGCTGAAAACCGTGCCGACCATGGGTGCCGGCTGGTGCCCACCGGGCATGCTGGGTATCGGCATCGGCGGCACCGCCGAGAAAGCCGCGGTCATGGCCAAGGAAGTGTTGATGGAATCCATCGACATCCACGAGCTCAAGGCTCGCGGCCCGCAGAACCGTATCGAAGAGATGCGCCTGGAGCTGTTCGAGAAGGTCAATCAACTGGGCATCGGCGCCCAGGGCCTGGGTGGCCTGACCACCGTGCTCGACGTGAAGATCATGGACTACCCGACCCACGCCGCCTCCCTGCCGGTGTGCATGATCCCCAACTGCGCCGCCACCCGTCACGCCCACTTCGTGCTCGACGGCACTGGCCCGGCATCGCTGGAAGCGCCACCGTTGGACGCCTACCCGGAAATCGTCTGGGAAGCCGGCCCGTCGGCCCGTCGCGTCAACCTCGACACCCTGACCCCGGAAGACGTGCAGAGCTGGAAACCGGGCGAGACCGTGCTGCTCAACGGCAAGATGCTCACCGGTCGCGATGCGGCGCACAAGCGCATGGTCGAAATGCTGAACAAGGGTGAAACCTTGCCGGTGGACCTCAAGGGCCGCTTCATCTACTACGTTGGCCCGGTCGACCCGGTAGGCGACGAAGTCGTCGGCCCGGCCGGCCCGACCACGGCCACGCGGATGGACAAGTTCACCCGCCAGATCCTCGAGCAGACCGGCCTGTTGGGCATGATCGGCAAATCCGAGCGCGGCCCGACCGCTATCGAAGCGATCAAGGACAACAAGGCTGTCTACCTCATGGCCGTCGGCGGCGCCGCTTACCTGGTGGCCCAAGCGATCAAGAAATCCAAGGTCCTGGCGTTCGCCGAACTGGGCATGGAAGCGATCTACGAGTTCGAGGTCAAGGACATGCCGGTGACCGTCGCCGTCGACAGCAAGGGCGAGTCGGTGCACATCACAGGCCCAGCGATCTGGCAGCAGAAGATCAGCGAAAGCCTGGCGGTGGAAGTGCAGTAACCCGCACGCAAGCGTTGTGACGAAGGCCGGTGAGCGACAAGCCCACCGGCCTTTTTCATGTCTCAACAAAAACCTGAGGGAGCGAGCCCAGCCATTCATCGGCTGCACCCGCCCACCTGTCAGATCTGACAGGTTACACCCCGACGCTCTCTTGGCATCCTCACCCTGGCCGGGAATCGACCCTGGCGCGGATCACAGGGATGAACCTTCAATGGCAGAGCAAGCCCCCCTCCAGATCATCACGCCCACCATTGCCGGCGGCGCGTCAATCGTGACCCTCGGCAACAGCCTCGGCTCGGTAGGCACAAGGGGCGCCGCCTCGTTCGAGTTGCCGCTGCCCGTGTCGAGCGCCCGGCATCTGACGCCGGGCCTGGCTCTGCAATACAACAGCCAAAACGGCAATGGCCTGTTCGGCATCGGCATGCAGTTGTCGGTCCCCAGCATCAGCCGCAAGACCAGTAAAGGCGTCCCGCACTACGGGGAAGACGACGTCATGGTCGGCCCCGATGGGGTGGATCGCTGGCCAGATCTTGAGGGGCGGACCAGCCGCAAGATGGGCGAGCGTATTTTCGCGGTGGTGCGCTATTACCCGAGGGTCGAGAGCACCTTCGACATTTATGAACTCTGGACTTCCATCGATGGCCATCCGTTCTGGCGAGTACAGGGCAGCAACGGCCACGTGTATTGCTATGGGAAAAGCACGACGTCACGTATTGCCGACCCGCAGGTCCCGTCGCGCATTGCCCAATGGCTGTTGCTGGAAGAAGTCAGCCCGCTGGGCGAGCACATCTATTACGAGTACAAGGCCGACCCCTGTTCCCCTGACGGTCCCCACGACTATAGCGCCCAGCGTTACCTGCAACGGTTGTGTTATGGCAACGCCACGGCCAGCGAAACCTTGTATTGCTTTGAAGTTGAAGACCCGAGCGAACTGGCCTGGCACTTTCACCTGATATTCGATTACGGCCAACGCACTCTCGAACTCGAGGAAAAACCCGCCTGGACCGCCCTCGACGAAAACGCCTGGCAACTGCGCAGCGATCCGATCCACGCTTACCGGTACGGCTTCGAGGTGGGCACCCGGCGCCTGTGCCATCAGGTGCTGATGTTTCACCAGTTCCCTGCCGGCGCCGGCAACGAACCCGCGCTGCTGCGTCGGTTGCTGTTGGAATACACCCCGACCGAGTTGGGCTACAGCCTGTTGACCGCCGCCCATTATCAAGACTGGGATGCCGAGGGCCGGGTCGAATACAGCCCTCCGGTGGAACTCCGATACACCGACTTCGAGCCGAACCTTGAGCCGGCGGCATTTTTTGCCTTGGAAACCATGCCCGCCCTGGAAGACGGTCGTCGCTACCAGTGTGTCGACCTCTACGGTGAAGGCATTCCGGGTTTCTTGTGCCGCCATGCCGATAGTTGGTACTACCGCGAGCCTGAGCGCGGCGTGAGCGAAGATCATGACAAAATCAGCTATGGTCCCTGGTCAATGCTGCCCAGCATCCCGATCGCCGCCGATAACTCGGCGGTGATGCAAGTACTGACGGACCTCACCGGCAGCGGTCGTCTCAATTGGGTCATCGCCCAACCCGGCATGAGTGGCTTTTATACCCTCAACCCCGACCGCAGTTGGTCGACCTTTACCGACTTCAAGCGCTTCCCCACCGAATTCCTGCATCCCGCCGCCCAACTGGGCGACTTGTCCGGCGACGGCTTGCGCTCATTGGCCCTGATCGGCCCGAAAAGCGTGCGGCTCTACGCCAATCTGCGGGAAAAGGGTTTCGCCCCCGGCATGGAAGTTCCCCATGAACCGGACAGCGACCTGCCCCTGTTCAGCGACGTGCGCAGCGAGTTGGTGCTGTTTGGCAATCTGCTCGGCAGCGACAGCACCGAGCTGTGCCGTATTCGCTGCAATGAAATCAAGTGTTGGCCGAACCTGGGCCATGGACGTTTCGGGGCGGGCTTCGTCATGAGTGCCCTACCCTTCACCTATAGCGAGTTCGATGCCGAGCGGGTGCGGCTCGCCGATCTGGATGGCTCCGGGGCACCTGCGTTGATTTATCTGCAAAGCGATTGTTTCGAGATCTACTTCAACCGCGGCGGCAATGGCTTGGAGCAGACACCCCTGCGGGTCCAGTGGCCCGACGGCCTGCGCTATGACCGCCTCTGCCAAGTCACCCTGGCCGATCTGCAAGGCTTGGGTTGTGCCAGCTTGATCATGAGTGTTCCCCATCACACGCCGGACCTGAAACCGCGCCATTGGCGCTACGATTTCGTTGCGACGCGGCCCTACCTGCTCAGCGCCACGAACAACATGGGCTGCAGCAGTAGCCTGGCCTACCGCAGCAGCGCGCAGTTCTGGCTGGACGAAAAACAGCAGATCCTGAAACGCTCCCAGCCACCGATCTGCTATCTACCCATGGCTTTGCCGCTGGTGGCCAGCCAGCAACAATTGGACGAAATCACTGGAAATTGCCTGACCCAGCGCTTCACGTATTTCGAGGGCGACTACGACAGCTTTCAGCGAGAATTCCGAGGTTTCGCCCGGCTGTATCAGCTCGACAGCGAAACCCCCGGCGCAGACTTGGACAGCGGTTTTACCGCGCCGGCACTGGTCAAGACCTGGTTCCACACCGGTCGTACCGTCGACCAGCCCCTCAAGGATTGTTTCGAAGCCGACGACGACGCGCCAGTGCTGGGCCCTACATTGCTGACTCGTTTCCACGAACAAGACGGAGCCAACCAGATCATCACGCCCGACCCCGAGACCGCCCGGGAAATGGCCTACGCCTTGGCTGGCCATGTATTGCGCAGCGAGACCCACCACGCCGACCCCATCGCCATGCGCCAACCCTACACCGTGACGCAACAACGCTACCTGCTGCGTCAACCTCATGCGGGTCATAAAAGCTTATTGGTACGGGCTCTGGAAACGGTCAGTCTTCAATACGATGGCTTTATCAACGACCCACAAGCCCAGCACGGCATCACCCTGAATTGGAATCGCTACGGCCAGCCGGTGCACAGTTTCGTCGTTCATTACGCCCGACGCCTGATCGCAAATGATAATCCCCCCTTCGAAGATGAAGACGAGAACACCTGGTGGCGCGATGCCCATGACGATCAGCAACAGGTCTTCCATATCATCGAGAGCCGGGCCGAATCACTGGACCTGTCCGACGAGACCGGACTGCGCATAAAACTCGGCCTCCCTTGGCGCGCTCGCACCAACGGGTTGCAGCGCCCCAAGGGAAACCTCCCCGAAGGATTGAACCCGCAACAGGTCAGCTATGAATGCTTCCTGGAGCATCAGGATTCGGATGAGTGGACAACTGCCCGGGTGTTGATCGCCCTTGAAGAACAAACCTACCTGCGCGATGAATCGAACACTATCCTGTTCCAGGCCTTGCGCGGTCCGTTGGAAGTGGCCGAGTTCGACAAGCAGGCGCTGGACGCCTACGACGCCGTGCCAGAGCCGTTCGACATTCGCCAGCAATTGGAAACGATTGGCTTCGAACCCATGAGGCTGTTCCTGCCTGAAGACCCAGACAAGGACGCTGCCCGGGAACTGTGGTCAAGGAAACTCGATTTCGCCACGTACTTGCCGCTGGAAGGTTTCTTCCATGTCAGTGCGTTGCAGGAAACCCAGAGCCATGGCGTTACCACGACCGACTATGACGCCTATCACCTGATGCCCATCGCCGTAACCCTACCGGACGGCTGCGCAACCCACATCGAATACAACTATCACTCGCTGCTGCCACGAAAAATCATCGACGCCAACGACAATGTCCAAGAGGCGCTTTATGGCTCGGCCGGCGTGCCCTTGGCTGTCACCTTTCACGGCACCGAGAATGGCGCTCCGGCGGGTTTCGACGCCATCGAGGCTTATGAGCCGCCCGAAGACCTGTCTCCCGCTCATGCCATTGAAAATCCGGCGGACACCTTGGGCAACATGGCCAGCGCCGTACGGATCGAAGATTTGAGCTGGATGGGCACGCTCGACCTGGCGCTGGTGTTGCCGGAGCAGCGCGATGAATGGATCAGCGCCCGCTACGTGCTGCCCAGCGGCCACATTCGCGCCTCGGCGCGCATTCGCCTGGCCCGGCTCAAGACGCGCAGCGCCGGCGAGGAACTGCTCTGGATGCTGATCCAGGCCACAACCCGGGAACCGGCCCACAGCGTCGAGCTGAGAGCCGATCGCTACCCGGATGATCCATTGCGCCAGATCCGCATTGCCCTCAGCGCGGTCGATGGCTTTGGCCGCCCCTTGCAAGCCAAGCAACTGGTCGAGGCAGGACGCGCCTATGCCGTGGCCGAGGACGGCTCGCTGCTGTTGGACGACAACGGGCAGCCGATCCAGCGTGAAGCCAACCCGCGCTGGCGCGTCAGCGAACGGGTCGAGTACAACAACAAAGGTTTGGTGACCCGGGTCTACCGCCCCTACTTCGCCGATGCCTGGCGCTACATCAACGACGCCTCGCTGCGCGAGCATGGCTATCACGACCAACAGTTCTACGACCCGCCGGGACGGCTGGTCAAGGTCATCAATGCCAAGGGACATGAGGCCTGGCATGTCTATCACCCGTGGTACCAGTGCGATCACGATTACAACGACACGGATCCGGGACCGGCCCAATGAACACCCAGGCTCATGCAAAAACGCCGGTCGTGGCGGTGTTCGACGGACGAGCAGGGCCGGTTCGGCGGGTGGATTACCTGCGCGGTGCGATCCGTGATGAAACCCAAACGTTGGTCACGGCCCAGGCGTATAACGTTGCCGGACGCATCGTCGACCAATGGGACCCGCGCTTCTACGGCACGGGAACGGTCAACCTGTACAGCATCTACAGTCTGTCCGGCACACCGCTGCGTACTGAAAACGTCGATGCCGGGCAGCGTTGCGAATTGCCCGGCCTGGCCGGCCAGCGCCTACACAGTTGGGATGCCCGCGGCAGCGAACAACAAATCGAATACGACTCGCAGTTGCGGCCCACACTGATCCGCGAGCGCGGCCAAGACCACGCCTGGGTCACGGTTGGCCGTCTGCGCTACGGCGGCCCTGTGACCGAAGACGTCCTGCACAATCGATGCGGTCAACGGGTGGAGCATTACGACACGGCTGGACGGGTCACCGTTGACGATTATTCGCTGGCGGGGCTTGCCTTGGATCAGGGGCAACGTTTCCTGGACACGCTGGCGTTGCCCGACTGGCCGGACGATGAAGCAGGACGCGAGGACTTGCTGGAGCCTGCCCGCTACGACACCCGTTGGCATTACGACGCTGTGGGCGATGCCTTGGGCCAGACGGATGCCAAGGGGCATATGCAACGCGTTGACCTTGATGTCGCCGGACAGCCCAAGAGCGTACATTTGCAATGGGCCGGCAGCCCGACTGCCGCGGTGATCGCCCATGAGTTCCAACACACCGCCGGGGGGCAGCGCGAAGCATTCACAGCTGGTAACGGCATCAAGACTACATTTGCCTACGACCCGGCCGACGGACGCCTGACTGAGCTCAAAGCCATGAAAGGCAATGATGTCCACCAGCATCTGACCTACCTCTACGATCCCGTGGGCAATGTCGCGTCCATTACCGATCACACCCATGTCGTGCGTTACCACGCCAACCAGCGCAGCGAAGGCATTCTTACCTTTCTCTACGACAGCCTGTATCGCCTGCAAAGCGCCACGGGATTGGAGATCCCCGGAGCGGGTACGCAACCGGGGTTGCCAGGGCTTGTCCCGCCCTCCGACCTGTCCTTGCGAACCCCATACACTCAACATTACGAGTATGACCACGGCGGCAATCTGGAAAAACTGGTTCACCACAGCGCCACCCCAGGCCAAGGGCATACGCTACGCCTGACACTGGACCCGTCGAGCAATCGCTGCCTGCAATGGAACAAGGGCGAAGCCGCCCCCGGCGACGACTTGGACTTCGATGCCGGCGGCAACCAACTGAACCTGCCCGCCTGCGGACAGCACCTGACCTGGAACTGGCGCAACCAACTGCAGAAGGTGACCCAAGTACAACGCCAAAATGCCGAAGACGACACCGAGCACTACAGCTACAACGCACAGGGCATGCGCATGCGCAAGCGGCAGATCACCCTGGCTGATTCCGTCAGCCACATACGCGACGTGCGTTATTTGCCGGCCCTGGAAATCCGTACCCTGGACGATAGCGAAGAATTGCACGTCTGCACCCTGCAAGGCCCAGCGTCCAACGTGCGCGGACTGTACTGGGCCAAGGGCCGACAGGTGGAAATCGAACAAGGCCAGCTGCGCTACAGTCTTGAAGATCATTTGGGTTCGTTGATCATGGAACTGGATCAGGACGCCCGGCTCATCAGCCACGAGGGCTACTACCCCTTCGGCGGCACGGCATGGTGGGCGGCGGATTCCCAGGTGCAGGCCAGTTACAAGACCGTTCGTTATTCCGGCAAGGAACGTGACGCCAGCGGGCTTTATTACTACGGGTTTCGTTATTACGCACCCTGGATGATGCGCTGGATCAACCCGGACCCAGCGGGGCCGGTGGATGGGTTGAATTTGTATGCGATGGCGGGGAATAACCCGCTGTCCTACTTCGATAGGACAGGACACAACAAAGAAAAGATCAGTGCTTTCCACGCGCGCAACGCCGAGCGAGTCAGCACAATTACCACTGCCCCTCAAAGAATCAAGGATGCCATTGAAGAGAAAGGGCGCAAGAGCAACATCAAGCCCGACAAAATGAAATCTTTTTTCGATAAAAACCTCCCGAAATGGCAGGACCCGGACAAGGAATTTACCAAGAGAACGCTGGACACTAAATATGTCGCGTTTGCGGCAGTTTTAAACACCGCAAAAGATGAGATCGTACAAGACTTCTATAATCTGGACCTCGCCCCCAGCGGGGCAAATATCGTATCGGGGATGCGACAGCACAGCGGACCCGATACGACATACCGTCAGATGTTTTCACTGGGATCATCCGAGATCAGGGATCCCGACCTGTTCCTGGGAGCCTTGGAAGTCGCCTATGCACTTCCTGAAAACAAACGCTACCCGGTCTATAAAGGCAGGGAAAACGTTATGCACCCGGTCACCAAAACAGAGATAAAAAAGCACATCGCGGCCAGTCACTTCATCGTTCCGATTTCTGCGGGGGTGCCCGGAGCGCACGCCGAGGTACAAGCGCTGAACTTCGCCAGGAACAAGTGGGGCCCTGACATCGTAGAGTCTGAAGAAACTGTCATTGACACCCGATTACTGCGAAGTGGCGAAGGCCAGGGCGATGACTTTATAGCGTGTTTTAACTGTGCGGGAATTATTCCCGAAAGCGTCGAAATCATAAGTGGCAGGACGGTACCCGATTATTTTCAGTACCGAACTGCGCTTGCCAGTATTTCTCCACAGTTTTTAACACCCTCATGAACGGCGTTTCGCCGCGGCGGCCTGAACCTGAAGGCCGCCGCCCTTGCACGATCTTTTTGTTCTACTCAAGTTGACGTCGCCAATCATCAATCCAAGAAATCTCTGTAGGTTATCGCCTTATGAGCACCGTCCATTTCCGCACGCCAACGACCGTTGCCTACGCCCCTGGAGGCAACCGAGTACGACAGGTCCATTACCTGCGCTCCGAGGCCAGCGACCCGGTACGCAGCGTGGCCAGCCAGTATCGCCACGATGTCGCCGGTCGGGTGACCGAACAGAGGGATGCGCGATTGGCTGTGGCGGCTCAGACCGATATCCATACGCTGTCGGGCGTTGCGCTATTGAGCCAGCACGTGGACAGTGGCCGCACCATCCGGTTGATCGGCCTGGCTGGCGAGACTCTCCAGGCTTGGGACGGGCGCGCAACCCGGTTGCGCAGCGAGTACGACTCGCAACTTCGGCGGATCGCCCTCCACGAACGGGCCGAGGGCGCAGCCGAGCAGACCACCGAACGCATTTTCTTCGCAGACCGATCGCCCACCGCCGCCGCCCGAAATGTGTGTGGCCGAGTCATCGAACAGCTCGATCCTGCCGGCCAGATCACTTTCAGCGGCTACAATCTCAACGGACAACCGCTGGACGAAACCCGCCGCTTTCTCAGGACCCCGGACGCCCCGCACTGGACCGTCGACCCTGCGGATAACGACCTCCAGCTTGAGCCTGAACGGTTTGTCTCATCCAGCGACCACGACGCAACGGGCGCCCTCATTCACCGGGAGGACGCTCGCCAACACACGCAATCGATGACGTATGACATCGCAGGCCAGTTAAACCGTATCGCCCTGCAACCAGCAGGCCAGCCGGAAGCCGTGCTTTATCTCAACCCCCGTTATGATGCCAACGGCCAACCGGAAAGCCGGACATACGGCAACGCCATCGTCGACACCGCTACCTATGACCCGGCCGATGGGCGTGTGATCGAACTCAAGACCCAATCGGCCACCGGCAAAGTCCTGCAGCACGCGCGCTATTGCTATGACCCGATGGGCAATGTGCTGCAGATCGTCGACCTGACCTTCACCGCCCGCTATTTCGCCAACAGACGCGTCACCGGCGAGCAGGTTTTCAACTACGACAGCCTGTCCCGACTGATCAATGCCAGTGGCTGCGAAGCGCAGGTGGACCCCGGCCATCCCGGCCTGCCGGAGCCCAGCCCGATAGACGACAGCTTGTTGCTCAACTACACGCAAAGCTTTTCCTACAACGACAGCGGCGGCATGGTCACGCTGGTCCACCACAGTGACCACGCCGGACAATCCCGGACGTTGGAAATGGCGATCGCACCCGACAGCAATCGAGCCTTGTCCAAGGACGGTGCCGAACCTGATTTTGCCAACAGCTTCGATCCCTGCGGCAATCAAATTCTGTTGCAGCGCGGTGGACAACCCTTGCTCTACAACCGGCGCAACCAGCTTATGTGCTGCACGACGATAGCCCGCGCCGCACCTGCCGCGAGCGACCACGAACAGTTCGTCTACGCCGCCAACGGCACGCGACTGAGAACGATCAGGACTGCCCAGGCGAAGAACACCCGAGTGATCAGCCAGACCCGTTATCTGCCAGGGCTGGAGCTGCACGAAAAAACCGATCAGGACCTGGAAGTCATCGTGATCGAAGCCGCTGCGAGCCCTATACGCTGCCTGCACTGGGCACGCGGCACCCCAGGGGTCGACGACTATCAGATGCGCTACAGCCATGGTGATCATCTCGGATCGAGCGCGCTTGAGACGGATGCAGGCGGCCTGCTGATCAGCCGCGAGCGCTTCCATCCGTTCGGCACCACAGCCTCGTGGGCGAGTCGTTCGGCGGTAGAAGCCGACTACAAAACCATTCGCTATAGCGGCAAGGTCATGGACGCCAGCGGCTTGTACTACTACGGGTTGCGCTATTACGCAGCGTGGCTCAGGCATTGGGTCGGTCCAGATCCATTGGGGAACGTGGATGGACTGAACCGATATTCGATGGTGGGGAACAATCCGGTCAGTTTCGTTGATGAACAAGGCGCGGTAAAAACCTCACTTGGGCCACCGAAAACCGTTTCAATCAACATGCCCTCTCCATCGTCATCGGGAAACTCAAGTGATAGCGACAGTGACAGCGCTATCAGCGTAGGCTCATCTGCACCGAGGCCACCTCCGACGCCACCTCCGATGCCGCCCAAGCCCGATGAGACGTGGCGAGCATGGACCAAACGAATGGCATTGGCAGCGGTCGACTCCAGGGTCGGGTTGGCATTGCTTCCGGTCGCTACATCAAGCCCCGCCAATGCGGCAATCGTTTCAACAGTGCTCAGTGCTGCCGGGCAATTGGCGGTGTACAGCATGTTTAATCCCGGCTGGTCGCTGGCCTCCACCTGGGACCCGGATAGCGATGGCGCCCCCCCGCCTGTTGACGTTACACAAAAGGTCAATCGCGGGTACGCCATGACGGTCACGGCGATCACCACTACGATGGCATTGGGCGGCGCCATACTGGGCCCTGTAGTGGGCGGCTATGTCGACGAGCTGAGAGGGACAAAGGACAAGACTGAGAAAAAAACCCAGGCCAACAAGTGGATGGACACCATTGACCAGTTGATTGCCCAGCAACGCTTGGAAGAGAACGTAACGGAACACGCGCGCAACTCACTGCGTGAACAGGTCCTGGAAGTCGAAGAGTTGATTGGTATTACCTGGAAAACGATGGACATGCTCGAAAAAATCACGCTATTGGGACCACAAAGCTTCAGCACACGCGGAACGCCATCGCGATATGGCCCTTCCGGCTCGGCACTCCCTGGTCATAGCGGCATCTTCCAAAGGGGCACCCTGGGCCGAACTGTCACGAACAAGCAAAGAACCAAGCTCTGAACCTCGGATGCAAGGAAAATGGAGCCTGAGAACGATGTCCATCGGCTGATGGGCATCGTCCTGGCTCCCCCTTTTGGCTGCCCTTTGGCAACATGCTATGGTTCGCCCCCGACCTCTACCGGTTTGCGCCTGCATGCTGCCGACTCCCCGCACCTTGCGCCTGCTCCTGTCCATCGCCCTGATCCTCGTTGGCGCCGCCATTGCCGCCACCCTGGCCGTGCGTCACGCCGAACGCGAGGCCCTGGAGGAAGACGCCAGCCGTGCGAGCCAGCAACTGGCGCTGTACGCCAATTCCCTCCACACCCTGATCGAACGCTACCGCGCCCTGCCCGCCGTGCTGGCGCTGGACCCGCAATTGCGCTCGGCCCTCAAGGGGCCGGTCAGCGCGGTGCAGCAGGACGCGTTGAACCGCAAGCTGGAACAGATCAACGGCGCCGCCCAGTCATCCACGCTGGAGTTGCTTGACCACACCGGCCTGGCCGTCGCGGCCAGTAACTGGCGCCTGCCCAGCAGCTATGTCGGGCACAACTATGGCTTTCGTCCGTATTTCCTTCAGACCCGCACCCAGGGCACCGGGCGTTTTTATGCGGTGGGCGTGACCAGCGGCATCCCGGGGTACTTTCTCTCCAGTGCCGTGACGGGCGACAACGGCGAGTTCCTTGGCGCGATGGTGGTGAAGCTGGAGTTTCCGGAGCTGGAGCGCGAATGGCGCCAGGGCAGCGACACGCTGTTGGTCAGCGATGCCAAAGGCATCGTCTTCATCGCCAACCGCCCGGGCTGGCGTTATCGCCACTTGCAGCCGCTGAGCGACAGCGACCGCGCCGAACTCAAGGCCACCCGTCAATACGACAAACAACCGTTGCAACCGCTGGCCTATGAACCCCTGCGGCGCTTTGACGACAATAGCCATCTGGCCCGGGTAGAGACGCCCGATGGCTCGGCGCACTACCTGTGGGAATCCTTGCCGCTGACCGCCGAGGGCTGGACGCTGCACTTGCTGCGCCGTCCGCAGATCGCCTTCGAAGACCGTCGCAACGCCGGGCTCGCGGCCGCCGGGTCGTGGCTGGCGCTGGTGTTCCTGCTGCTGTTTCTCAACCAGCGCTGGCGCCTGGCAAAGTTGCGCCAGCGCAGCCGCGAAGAGCTTGAACGGTTGGTCGAAGAACGTACCCGGGATCTGCGCACGGCCCAGGACGGGCTGGTGCAATCGGCCAAACTGGCGGCACTGGGGCAGATGTCGGCGGCCCTGGCCCATGAAATCAACCAGCCCTTGACCGCCCAACGCATGCAATTGGCGACCCTGCGTTTGCTGCTCGATCACGGTCGGGTCGATGACGCCTACAAGGCCCTCAAGCCGGTGGACGACATGCTGACCCGCATGGCCGCCCTCACCGCTCACCTGAAGACCTTTGCCCGCAAAAGCCCCAGTGGCCTGCGCGAACGCCTGGACCTGGCGGCGGTGGTCGACCAGGCGCTGCAATTGCTGGACACGCGCCTGCGCGACGAACAGGTCAGTACCGTGCTGCACCTGACTCGACCGGCCTGGGTGCGCGGCGATGCGATCCGCCTCGAACAGGTGTTGATCAACCTGCTGCGCAACGCCCTCGACGCCATGGCCGACCAACCCATCAAGCGCCTGGAAGTGCGCCTGGAAGCCGATGAGCAATTGTGGCGCCTGACCGTCAGCGACAGCGGCACCGGGATCGCCGAGGAACACCTGGCCCAGGTGTTCGATCCGTTTTTTACCACCAAGGCGGTGGGCGACGGCCTGGGCCTGGGGCTGGCGGTTTCGTTTGCAATCATCCATGAATCCGGTGGACGGCTGACGGCGGACAACCATGAGCACGGCGCGGTATTCTGCGTGACCTTGCCCATTGATCAGGAGGTGCAACTGCATGCTTGATTCAGTCATGGTCGTGGATGACGAAGGCAGCATTCGCAGCGCCGTCGAGCAATGGTTGAGCCTGTCGGGGTTCCAGGTGCAGCTGTTCAGCCGCGCCGACGAATGCCTGGCCCGGTTGCCGGAGCATTTCCCCGGGGTGATCCTCAGCGATGTGCGCATGCCCGGCCTCAGCGGCCTGGAGTTGTTGGCCGAAGTGCGCCGCCGCGATCCGGACCTGCCGGTGATTCTGTTGACCGGCCACGGTGACGTGCCCATGGCCGTGGAGGCCATGCGTGACGGTGCCTACGACTTCCTGGAGAAACCCTTCAGCCCCGAAGCCCTGCTCGGCAGCCTGCGCCGGGCCCTGGACAAGCGCACCCTGGTCCTGGAAAACCGTCGCTTGCATGAACAGGCCGACGCCCGGGCCCGACTCGATGGGACGCTGCTGGGGGTTTCCCGTGCGTTGCAAAACCTGCGGCGCCAGGTGCTGGACCTGGCCGCACTGCCGGTCAACGTGTTGATCCGCGGCGAAACCGGCAGCGGCAAGGAACTGGTCGCCCGTTGCCTGCACGACTTCGGCCCGAGGGCGAGCAAACCCTTTGTCGCGTTGAACTGCGCGGCCATTCCCGAGGCGCTGTTCGAGGCGGAGCTGTTCGGCCATGAAAGCGGCGCCTTCACCGGCGCCCAGGGCAAGCGCATCGGCAAGCTCGAATACGCCGATGGCGGCACGCTGTTTCTCGACGAAATCGAGAGCATGCCCCTGGCCCAGCAGGTCAAGTTGCTGCGGGTGTTGCAGGAACAGAAGCTCGAACGCCTGGGTTCCAACCAGAGCATCCGGGTGGACCTGCGCATCATCGCCGCCACCAAGCCCGACCTGCTGGATGAAGCCCGGGCCGGGCGTTTCCGCGAGGACCTGGCCTATCGCCTGAACATCGCCGAACTGCGCCTGCCGCCGCTGCGCGAACGGCGCGAGGACATTCCCTTGCTGTTCGAACACTTCACCCACAGCGCCGCCGAACGCCTGGGTCGCTCCGCCGCGCCCCTGAGCGGCCCGCAGTTGAGCCATCTGCTCAGCCACGACTGGCCGGGCAACGTGCGTGAGCTGGCCAACGTCGCCGAACGCCAGGTGTTGGGGCTCGATCAACTGCCTGTCCTGGAGACGGAGCCGGGCCAGTCCCTCGCGGCCCAGCAGGAAGCCTTCGAAGCCCAATGCCTGCGCGCTGCCCTGACCCGGCACAAAGGCGATGTGAAAACCGTGCTCGAAGAACTGCAACTGCCACGCCGCACCTTCAATGAAAAGATGCAGCGGCATGGGTTGAGTCGGGAAATGTTTTTGTAAGGCCCGCCATTTTGTGGTGACTGTACTGGCGCCATCGCGAGCAGGCTCGCTCCCACATTTTGTCCGGCGTGCACATGAAGCTGTGGGAGCGAGCCTGCTCGCGAAGAGGCAAGCCCGCACACCACGGCATAAGCGGATTCCCGCCCAAACCCCCAGCCACAATGAGCGGATTCCCGCTCACGCAACACCATAAACCCCTCTAAACCGGCCTTCTGCCACCTGGCACAGCTCCTGCTATAGCCCTGTCAGGCTGCGTTCCCACGCGCTCCACAAAAACAATTAAACGAAGGGATCCTTCAATGGACAACTCCAACGCCCTGCCCCTTGGGTCGGCTGCCGTGCCCGCCCGTGAAAGAACCACCGCCAGCCGGATCAAATCGATCTTCAGCGGCTCGGTCGGCAACATGGTCGAGTGGTATGACTGGTACGTCTACGCCGCTTTCTCGTTGTACTTCGCCAAAGTCTTCTTCCCCAAGGGCGACACCACCGCCCAATTGCTCAACACCGCCGCGATCTTCGCCGTGGGCTTCCTGATGCGTCCGATCGGCGGGTGGTTGATGGGCCTGTACGCCGACCGTGCCGGTCGCAAACGTGCGCTGATGGCGTCGGTGTACCTGATGTGCTTCGGCTCTCTGATCATCGCCCTGAGCCCGAGCTACGAAACCATCGGTGTCGGCGCGCCGATCCTGCTGGTCTTTGCCCGCCTGCTCCAAGGCCTGTCGGTAGGTGGCGAGTACGGCACCTCCGCCACCTACCTGAGCGAGATGGCGACCAAGGAACGTCGCGGCTTCTTCTCCAGCTTCCAGTACGTGACCCTGATCTCCGGCCAGCTCATCGCCCTGGGCGTGTTGATCGTGCTGCAACAGTTCCTCACCACCGAACAGCTGTATGCCTGGGGCTGGCGCATCCCGTTCGCCATCGGCGCGTTGTGTGCGATCGTGGCGCTGTACCTGCGTCGCGGCATGGAAGAAACCGAATCGTTCACCAAGAAGGAAAAAGCCAAGGAAAGCGCGATGCGCACCTTGATGCGTCATCCCAAGGAGCTGATGACCGTGGTCGGCCTGACCATGGGCGGCACCCTGGCGTTCTACACCTACACCACCTACATGCAGAAATACCTGGTGAACACGGTGGGCATGAGTATCTCCGACTCCACCACCATTTCTGCCGCCACACTGTTCCTGTTCATGTGCCTGCAACCGGTGATCGGCGGGCTGTCGGACAAGATTGGCCGCCGGCCGATCCTGATTGCCTTCGGCATCCTCGGCACCCTGTTCACCGTGCCGATCCTCACCACCTTGCACACCATCCAGACCTGGTGGGGCGCGTTCTTCCTGATCATGGCTGCGCTGATCATCGTCAGCGGCTACACCTCGATCAACGCCGTGGTGAAAGCCGAGTTGTTCCCCACCGAAATCCGCGCCCTGGGCGTCGGCCTGCCGTACGCATTGACCGTGTCGATCTTCGGCGGCACCGCTGAATACATCGCCCTGTGGTTCAAGAGCATCGGCATGGAAACCGGTTACTACTGGTACGTGACGGCGTGCATCGCCGTGTCGCTGCTGGTGTACATCACCATGAAAGACACCCGCAAGCACTCGCGGATCGTTACCGACTGACAGCCACGTCGGACAAACAGAAAGGGGCGAACCTGAACAGGTTCGCCCCTTTTTTTCGCCATGTGTCTAAAGATTTATCCGACATTAATCTCTGGTTAATGCCCGTCTCCCATCCTCACGCTCAACAGAACGCCGTTTGATACGCCGGTAATGGGCCTCATTGACCGTTCTGCGGCAATCGACAACAAATCGATTTAATCGATACGTTTAAGCATTTTTTTGCGCTTTTTAATCAAATTAACGAGCGTAATATGAATTCCACACCCAAGGCGCTAACGCCAAACATTCTGGAGCACGACCATGAAAACCAAACTGATCATCGCCCTGACCCTGTCCGTACTGGCCGCCAACACCTTCGCTGCCGACGGTTTCGACCGCACCAGCTCGGCCATCGCCGCCGACGGTTATGACCGTACTAGCGCTGCCACTGTTGCGGCTGATGGCTTCGACCGCACTAACGGCGCCACCGTCGCTGAAGATGGCTTCGACCGCACTGGCGGCGCTACCGTTGCTGAAGATGGCTTCGACCGCACTGGCGGCGCCACCGTTGCTGAAGATGGCTTCGACCGCACTGGCGGCGCCACCGTCGCTGAAGATGGCTTCGACCGCACTGGCGGCGCTACCGTCGCTGAAGATGGCTTCGACCGCACTGGCGGCGCTACCGTCGCTGAAGATGGCTTCGATCGCACTAACACTGCTGCCATCAGCTAATCCGATAACGACACCCTCACAGCCCGGCTTCGGCCGGGCTTAGTTATTTATGGGTCACAGGAAAACGGGCAGCCTTAGTCGAGCACAAAGTGAAAATCACTGAAGAACTAATGTGGGAGCGAGCCTGCTCGCGATGACATCATCCGACGCGGCAACGGTTGCGGGTCGTAAACAGCTATCGCGAGCAGGCTCGCTCCCACAAAGGTATCGGGCGCTCAGGTTTTGCTTGCTCGGCTGGAAATAACTCACCAACCCTTGCACTATCCCTTCGTTTTCAAACCATTCAGGACCCGGCCCGATGCCCGACGATATCCATTTCTACGAACCCGCCAACGGCCACGGCCTGCCCCATGACCCGTTCAACGCCATTGTTGGCCCGCGCCCCATCGGCTGGATTTCGTCCCAGGATGCCGAAGGCCGCCTGAACCTGGCGCCCTACAGTTTCTTCAACGCCTTCAACTACATCCCGCCGATCATTGGGTTTTCCAGCGTCGGGCGCAAAGACAGCCTGAACAACATCGAACAGACCGGCGAATTCGCCTGGAACCTGGCCACGCGCCCGCTGGCCGAGCAGATGAACCAGAGCTGCGCGATGGTCGCGCCAGAGGTCAATGAGTTCGAACTGGCGGGTTTGACAACAGCGTCGTCACGGGTGATCCAGGTTCCGCGCGTCGCCGAAAGCCCGGTGTCCTTCGAATGCAAGGTCACGCAGATCATTCAACTGCAACGGGCGGACAAAGAGCGGGTGCCAAGCTGGCTGATCCTCGGCGAAGTGGTCGCCGTGCATATCGCCAAGTGGCTGTTGAAGGATGGGGTATACGACACCGCCGCCGCCGAGCCGATCTTGCGCGGTGGCGGGCCGGCGGATTATTTCCAGTTGGGACCTGAGGCGTTGTTCAAGATGCATCGCCCTCGATAGAAGGCTGCGCTGTGGGAGCAAGGCTTGCCCGCGATGCAGGCCCCTCGGCTCCCAAGACAGACCGCGTTGCCTTCATCGCGGGCAAGCCTTGCTCCCACAGCGTTAATCTCGTGGGTTCCAGACCAAGCCGCCCTCGTCGTCGACGCCTTTGAGGTGGGTCAGTTGCAGGGCTGCCGCCTCATCGGCTTTGACGGCGGTCTCGAAGGTCTGCTCTTCAAGGATCCTGTTGAAGCGCGGCGCGCCTGAGCCGCCGATGGCCTTGGTGGCAATGGCGGCATGGTAGCCGCCGCCTTCCTTGGGAACGACGGCGGAAACAGCTTCAAAGGTTTCAAAGGCTTTACGTGCCATGTCTTGTGCATCCTGGCGGTGGAAAATGACGCTCATTAAACCTTCAACCGGCCAGTTTGTGTACCTGCGCCCGGCACCCTTCGGTCGCCTGGGCGGCGGAGACTTCCCTGAAGGTATGAAAATCCAGGCTGCTGACCACCAGGTCCTGCACCAGCTCGGCGAAAATCGCCATGGCCGGTGAATTGAAGTAGGCGTCCATCGACGGCTGATTGACCCACAGCCCCGACACCAGCCACAAATCAGCGTCGCATTGCGATTGCTGCAAGGCAAAGTGCAAGCAACCGGGCGCCAGGCGCGAGGGCGCGATCAGCGTGCTCAGGCGCGCCCCCAGTTGCCTGGAGCAACCGGCACGGGCCCGGACGAAAGCCATGTGACTGACGGGGATCTGTGTAGTCATGTTCAACCCTCCCAGGTAATCCGTTGTGCAGCCGGGGACAGGCTGCGACAGGATCAAAGGTTAAGCGCCACGACACCAGTTTCGTTAGTCGATTCCTGCCGACCCATTGCACAATCCTGCGCATCGGTATCACAAAATTTGCCATCGATCCGGTCGAAACCCGGGAAGTTGAAACAAAAGGTTTCAAGCAAGTTTCCACTGCACTGCAGCGTCATGGCCCCTTGCGCCGTGCAGGATCAGGCAAGCTTTCAACAGGATGTTGCTATCGCTGCGCCTTGCACAAACATAAGCTTTTGTTCATCGCTCCCTATCGCCTGAGGATCCCGGCATGTCGCCACTCGACCACGCCCACGTCCCGCTGGACACGCACTTGGAACAACAGCGCGCCGAATTGGCATCGATCATCGACCGCAACACCGGCGAAGACGGCAGCTACGCCACGGCCATCGGCTCGTTGAACCTGTCGCGCCACAGCAAGCCTCAAAAATTCGCTCCGGTGCTGGCCCAACCGGCGCTGTGCATCATGGCCCAGGGCAGCAAACAGGTACGCCTGGCGGATGAGTTCTTCAACTATGACCCGCTCCATTACCTGGTGGTCTCGGTGTCGATGCCGTTGAGTGGTTGCATCGCGGACGTTTCGCCGCAAGAGCCGATCCTCGCCCTGCGCCTGGACATCGACCCGGCGGAAATCACCGCACTGATCGCCGACGCCGGCCCCCTGGGCGTGCCGACCCGCCCCGCCGGGCGCGGGCTGTATGTCGAACGCCTGGACACGCCGACGCTCGACGCCGTGCTGCGCCTGGCGCGGCTGCTCGATACGCCGAAAGACATCGCCATGCTCGCCCCGCTGGTGCGCCGGGAAATCCTCTATCGCCTGTTGCGCAGTCCCCAGGGCTATCGGCTGTACGAAATCGCCATCGCCAACAGCCAGAGCCATCGCATCAGCCAGGCGATCAAATGGCTCAACGGCCATTTCGAACAGCCGCTGCGCATCGATGACCTGGCCCGGGAAGTGAACCTCAGTGTCTCGACCCTGCATCACCGCTTCAAGGCCATGACCGCCATGAGCCCGCTGCAATACCAGAAGCAACTGCGCTTGCAGGAAGCCCGGCGGCTGATGCTCGCCGAAGGACTGGAGGCTTCGGCGGCGGGGTATCGGGTGGGTTATGAAAGCCCTTCGCAGTTCAGCCGCGAGTACAGCCGGTTGTTCGGCGCGCCGCCGTTGCGGGATCTGGCGCGGTTGCGGATGACTGTTTGACCTGGGGTTTGTGTTGACTGGGCCGGCCCCATCGCGAGCAAGCTCGCTCCCACATTGGGTCTGTTGTGAACAGAGAATCTGTGCTCACTGAAGATCCCCTGTGGGAGCGAGCTTGCTCGCGAAGGGGCCGGTAAAAACACCTCAACACTTCGACGTCCAAACACCTTGGTCGATCTCAATCAACGTCGGCCCCTGCCGATCACGGGCAGCGAGCAACGCGGCAAGCAGTGACGGCACATCTTCGATGGCTTGGGCAAAGCAGCCCAAGGCCTTGGCGACGCCGATGAAATCCGGGGTGTAGATGTCCACGCCCACCGGTTCGATGGCGCGGTTGACCATGTATTTCTTGATCTCTTCGTAGCCCTGGTTATTCCACAGCAACACGATCACCGGGGTGCGCGCTTCCACGGCGCTGGCCAGTTCCGGCAGGGTGAACTGCAACCCGCCATCGCCGATCAAACACACCACCGCCGGGCGACCGTGGCCCCGGTCCTTGCCACCTAGCCAGGCACCAATGGCCGCCGGCAAGGCGTAGCCGAGGGTGCCGTAGCCGGTGGATGAATTGAACCAGCGGCGTGGCTGGCCCGGGTTGAAGGTCAGGTTGCCGGTGTACACCGGTTGAGTCGAATCGCCGACGAACACCGCCTCCGGCAGCGCTTGCAAGACGGTGTCGAGAAACAAGGTCTGGGCGCGGGTCGCCGCGTCCCAACTGCCTTGAAGATCGGCGCGCAACCGGGCGGCACGCGTCGCGCCCCAATCGTCACGGCGCTCGGCCAAGGGGTGCAGGCTCAAGGCGTCGAGCACGGCCTGGGCGGCGACGCGGGCGTCGGCCACCAGCGCCAGGTGCGGCGGGTAGTTGCGCACGGTCTGGTCCGGGTCGATGTCGATGCGCAGCAGCGCACCGGGAATCTCGAAGCCGCCGGCAAAGGTAATGTCGTAGTCGGTCTCGGCCAGTTCGGTGCCGATGGCCAGCACCACATCCGCTTCGGCCACCAACGCCCGGGTAGCGACCAGGCTCTGGGTGGAGCCGATCAGCAACGGATGCCGGGACGGCAACAGGCCCTTGGCATTGATGGTCAACGCCACTGGCGCGCCGAGACGTTCGGCCAGTTCAGTCAATTCGGCCGCCGCGTCGAGGGCGCCGCCGCCGGCCAGGATCAATGGCCGCTTGGCCGATGCCAGCCTTGCCGCCATTTGCGCCACGGCACTCGGCGCAGCACCGGCGCGGTTGATGTTCACCGGCACGCTGGCGAGCAAGGCATCGGCGTCTTCGACCAGAACATCCAACGGAATTTCGATGTGCACCGGCCGCGGGCGCCCAGCCTGGAACACGGCGAACGCCCGGGCCAGCACGCCGGGCAATTCAGCGGCGGACATCAGCGTGTGGGAAAACGCCGCCACCCCGCCCACCAATGCAGCCTGGTTCGGCAGCTCATGCAACTTGCCGCGTCCGCCGCCCAACTGGTTGCGTGATTGCACACTGGAGATTACCAGCATCGGGATCGAATCGGCGTAGGCCTGGCCCATGGCGGTGGTGATGTTGGTCATGCCGGGGCCGGTGATGATGAAACACACGCCGGGCTTGCCGCTGACCCGGGCGTAACCATCAGCCATGAAGCCTGCGCCTTGTTCATGACGCGGGGTCACATGGCGGATGCTGGAACGGGCCAACCCGCGGTACAACTCGACGGTGTGCACGCCAGGAATGCCGAACACCTGCTCCACGCCATACGCTTGGAGTAACTTGACCAATACTTCGCCGCACGTCGCCATTGCCATTGCCTTTTTCTTGTCGTGTAAAGGGCCTCGCACAGCCTGCGGCGGGACCCTTTTTTGTCTTGGGAATGGCGTTATTGGAACGGTCCGATCATAGCGGCAACAATGGATAAAAAGTCATACTAGCCATGTCCTCACGTCATGGCTTGGATCCGAAATGAAACGACTTCCCCCGCTGCCGGCGCTGCACACGTTTCTGATCACGGCCCAATGCTGCAACTTCACCCGGGCCGCCGAACAACTGCACATCACCCAAGGCGCGGTGAGTCGGCAGATCGCCGGGTTGGAAGATCATTTGGGTTATGCGCTGTTCCAGCGCCAGGCACGCGGCCTGAGCCTGACCGCCGAGGGCCAGGCGTGGCTACCCCGGGTACAGCAGGTGTTCAGCCTGATCGGGGACGCGGTCGAGCAGGTCGGCGAAAAACGCCAGACCCTGCAACTCAAGGCCCCGACCTGTGTCATGCGCTGGCTGCTGCCGCGCCTGCTGCAGTGGCAGAAGGAGCGGCCGGACGTGCCGGTGGAGTTGACCACCACGGTCAGGCACGGCGTGGACTTCCAGCGCGAAGCCTTCGACGCCGCGGTGGTCTATGGCCCACCACCCGACGCCTCGCTGGCGTGCGTGCATCTGTTCGATGAACAACTGACGCCCGTCTGCTCTCGCCCGATCCTGGAAGGGCCGGTGCCGCTGCGTGAACCCGCCGACCTGCAACAACACTTGCTGTTGCACCCCACCCGTGACGAGCGCGACTGGAACGCCTGGCTGGCGGCGGCCGATGTGCATTTAAGCAATGTCAGCAAGGGCCAGCATTTCGAAACCCTGGATCTGGCGATGTCCATGGCTTCCCAAGGCACGGGCGTGGCGATTGGCGACTGGTCGCTGATCGGCGACGACCTGAGCGCCGGCCGGCTGGTGATGCCGTTCGAACTGAAGGTCAAGACCGGCCTGGGTTATCACCTGGTGCACCCGCACAAACCCCAGGTGTCGGGGCCGTTGCAGGAATTGATGGGGTGGTTGGTGGAGCAGGCACAGGCGCGGTCCTGTGGGAGCAAGGCTTGCCCGCGATGAAGGCGACGCGGTCTTGATCATTCCCACGCAGAGCGTGGGAGCGATCAATCAGGGTTATCAGAGCAGATTCGGCGCCTGCACCGGCTCGATCTGCGCCCAGTGCGACGTGTCCTCACGATGCTGCTGCAGATACGGCAACACGGCCCCCAGCAACGGCGCCTTGAATGCGTCCTGGAAGCGATGGGCCAGGCCCGGGATCAGTTTCAACTGGCTGCCCTGGATATGCGCCGCCAGATGCACGCCGTGCATCACCGGCAGCAAAGGATCGGCGGTGCCGTGGACCACCAGGGTCGGCACCCGCAGTTGATTGAGCAGTGCCACCCGACTCGGCTCGGCCATGATCGCCATGATCTGGCGCTTCACGCCTTCGGGGTTGAAGGCCCGGTCATAGGCCACGGCGGCCTGATGCAGCAATGCCTGGCGATCATCCACCACCATCGGGCTGCCCAACGCGGCCAGCAGATCGGCCTGTTGCTGCAGGGCCGCTTCGCGATTCGGCGCACTGCGCCGCGACAGCAACTGCACCAGCGCGGCGCTGGGTGCAGGCAAGCCTTCGGCACCGGAACTGCTCATGATCAGGGTCAGGCTTTCGACCCGCTGCGGCGCCATGGCGGCCATGTGCTGGGCGATCATCCCGCCCATGCTCACGCCCAATACGTGGAAGCTTTGCACCTGCAAGGCATCCATCAACCCCAGCCCATCATCGGCCATGTCGGTCAAGGTATAAGGCGCAGCCACGGGCAAACCGAGTTTATAACGCAGGGCTTCGAAGGTCAGGTTGGCGCTGCCCGGGGCCTGGCGCCAAGTGGACAGGCCAACGTCGCGGTTGTCGTAGCGAATCACCCGGAAACCCTGTTCGCACAGGGCGACCACCACTTCGTCCGGCCAATGGATCAACTGCCCACCCAGGCCCATCACCAGCAACAGCGCCGGATCCGAAGCACGGCCAACGCTCTGGTAGGCCAGGCTCACCTGATCCAGATCGACCCGTTGGGTCGCAACATTGATGTCACACCGAGAAGCCGCCATCGACGGCAGGCCGAAAAACAACGCGGCCAGGAAAATGAATACACGCATGAAGAAACACCGAAACGCAGAACCCCAGTAGAGCGCGAGTCTGATGAAGTTTGTTCAAGCGCGCTGCCACAGTTGCGTGACAGTTTGATGAAGATTGCCGAATGGTTGCCTGCGCGAAGGATATATCTGTGGGTAAGGATGTATCTGTGGGTAAGGATGTATCTGTGGGTAAGGATGTATCTGTGGGTAAGGATGTATCTGTGGGTAAGGATGTATCTGTGCGATACAGGCACCTCGATTCCAGAGAAATCGCGCTGGCTTCATCGCGAGCAAGCTTTGCTCCCACAGGTACCCGCCCAGGCGTCAGCTTCAGGCCAGCTGGCTACGCAACTGCCGCGCCGCCGCCACCATGTTCACCAGTGCCGCTTCCGTTTCCGGCCAGCCCCGGGTTTTCAGCCCGCAGTCGGGGTTGATCCACAGCCGCTCGGCGGCGATCCGTTTTACCGCCTTGCTCATCAGCGCAACCATCTCGGCCGTGTCTGGCACCCGTGGCGAGTGGATGTCGTAGACGCCCGGGCCGATGTCGTTCGGGTAGTCGAACGCCTCGAAAGCCTCCAGCAATTCCATGTCCGAACGCGAAGTCTCGATGGTGATGACATCGGCGTCCATGTCGGCGATGGCCTTGATCACATCATTGAATTCGCTGTAGCACATGTGGGTATGGATCTGGGTTTCATCAGCCACGCCCGACGCGCACAAACGGAACGCCTCAACCGCCCAGTCCAGGTACTCCTGCCATTGCCCGCGACGCAGCGGCAACCCTTCGCGGAACGCCGCCTCGTCGATCTGCACAATCTTGATCCCGGCCTTTTCCAGATCCAGCACTTCGTCCCGCAGGGCCAGGGCCAGTTGTTGCGCCTGGACCTGGCGCGACACATCTTCGCGGGGGAACGACCACATCAGCATGGTCACGGGGCCGGTGAGCATGCCTTTCATGACCTTGTCGGTCAGGCTTTGCGCGTAGCGGATCCAGTCGACGGTCATGGCGCTCGGCCGACTGATGTCACCATAGATGATCGCCGGTTTCACGCAGCGCGAACCGTAGCTCTGCACCCAACCGAAACGGGTGAAGACGTAGCCGTCCAGTTGCTCGGCAAAGTATTCCACCATGTCGTTGCGCTCGGCTTCACCGTGCACCAGCACGTCCAGGCCCAGGCGCTCCTGGATCTGCACGGCATGGCGGATCTCGGTGTGCATGGCGTCCTGATAGTCGTTGGCCGACAACTTGCCTTGCTTGTAGGCCTGGCGTGCCAGGCGAATGGCCGGGGTCTGCGGGAAGGAACCGATGGTGGTGGTGGGAAAGGCCGGCAGTTTCAGTCGGGCGCGCTGGCCTTCGATGCGTTTGGCAAACGGTGAACGCCGCTGGCTGTCCTCTGGCCCGATTGCCGCCAGGCGCGCCTGGACCGCGGGTTTGTGAATGCGCGCCGAACTGGCGCGACTGGCCTGCACCTGGCGGCTGTCGGCCAAGGCCTGCTGCACAGCGGGGGCCTGTGGATCGTTCAGGGCATCACGCAGCACCGCGACTTCACCGCATTTCTGCACGGCAAAGGCGAGCCAGCTCTTGAGTTCCGGATCGAGGCGGTCTTCACGCTCCAGGTCCACCGGGCTGTGCAGCAGCGAGCACGAGGTGCTGACCCAGAGGTTGTCGCCAAAGCGCTCCTGGGCCGGTTGCAATTGCGCCAGCGCCTGTTCCAGTTCGCAGCGCCAGACGTTGCGCCCGTTGACCAGGCCCACCGAGAGAATCTTGTAGGTCGGCAGGCGGTCCAGCACCTGGCCCAGTTGTTCCGGGTCACGTACCGCGTCGATGTGCAAGCCGTCCACCGGCAGGCTCACCGCCAGGCCGAGGTTGTCTTGCAGGCCGCTGAAATAGGTGGCCACGAGTTTTTTCAGCGGCGAGTACTGGAGGATGTGATAAGCCCGCTCGAACGCGCTCTTCCAGGCTTGAGGCAGATCGAGGGTGAGGATCGGTTCGTCGATCTGCACCCACTCCACACCCTGGGCCTTGAGGCGGTTGAGGATTTCCCCGTAGACCGGCAACAGGCGCTCCAGCAGGTCGAGCTTGTCGAACGCCTCGCCCTTGACCTTGCCCAACCATAAGTAGGTCAACGGGCCGATGATCACCGGTTTGACCTGATGCCCCAAGGCATGGGCTTCGTCCACTTCATCGAACAACTGCTCCCAGCTCAGGGCGAAGGTCTGGTCGGCGGAAAACTCCGGGACCAGGTAGTGGTAGTTGGTGTCGAACCACTTGGTCAGTTCCTGGGCGTATTGCGCCTGGCCATGGTCGGCACCGCAGCAACTGGCCGTGGCGCCACGGGCCATGGCGAACAGGGTGTCGAGGGTCGGCCGGCCCTGGGCATTCAAGGTGCCGTGGAAACGCTGTGGAACGGCGCCCAGGGTCAAGGAGTGACTGAGCACCTGGTCGTACCAGGCAAAGTCGCCGACGGGCAGCAGGTCGATGCCGGCGTCTTTCTGCAGTTGCCAGTGCCGGGCCCGCAGTTCGCGACCCACCGCCTGCAACGCGGCCGGGGCCAGGTCGCCCTTCCAGTAGGCTTCGAGGGCTTTTTTCAGTTCGCGGTCGGCGCCGATGCGCGGGAAACCGAGGGTGTGGGCCAGGGCCATGGTGTGCGTCCTCCTGTAAAAGATGGCGCCATTGTCGACAGCTGACCCTACATGAGACAAACTCAACCTTTTCGTGTTGATCACAAGTTTTACTCATGGAGCAACTCCGGTGCTTGAACTCCGTCACCTCAAGACCCTGCACGCCCTGCGCGAAGCCGACAGTCTGGTCGAAGCCGCCGAACGCCTGCACCTGACCCAGTCCGCCCTCTCCCACCAGTTCAAGGAACTGGAGGAGCGCCTGGGCATGCAGTTGTTCGTGCGCAAGACCAAGCCAGTACGCTTCACCAGCGCCGGCCTGCGCCTGTTGCAACTGGCCGATGCCGCCCTGCCCTTGCTGCGCGGCGCCGAACGGGACATCGCCCGCCTGGCCGGCGGCACCGCCGGACGGCTGCACATGGCCATCGAGTGCCATAGCTGCTTCCAGTGGTTGATGCCGACCATCGACCAGTTCCGCGATGCCTGGCCGGAAGTCGAACTGGACCTGGCCTCGGGCTTCGCCTTCGCGCCGTTGCCAGCCCTGGCCCGGGGCGACCTCGACCTGGTGGTGACCTCCGACCCGCTGGAGCTGGCCGGCATCACCTACGTGCCGTTGTTCACCTACGAAGCGATGCTCGCCGTGGCCAACCAGCATCGACTGGCGGGCAAGGCGTACATCGTCCCCGAGGACCTGATCAGCGAAACCCTGATCACCTACCCGGTGGAGCGTGATCGGCTGGACATCTTCACCCGCTTCCTGGAGCCAGCCGACATTGAACCGGCCCAGGTGCGCACCTCTGAACTGACGGTGATGATGATGCAACTGGTGGCCAGCGGTCGCGGCGTCTGCGGCATGCCGCACTGGGCCCTGCATGAATACAGCTCGCGGGGCTACGTGAAGGCCAAGCGGCTGGGGGAGAAAGGCTTGTTTGCCACGTTGTATGCGGCGGTGCGCACCGACATGCTCGACGCGCCGTACATGCGCGACTTTTTGCTGACGGCCAAGGACACGTCGTTCTCCACACTCGACGGCGTCAGTGCCGTGCGCTGATAGCTTCTGTGGGAGCAAGGCTTGCCCGCGATGGCGATTGCGAAAAAGCATCGCGGGCAAGCCTTGCTCCCACAGAAGCCCATACACAGGGGATCTGCGGTGAGGTTAAAGTTCGAGCCACATATGGATTTTGTCGTGGTATTCGTCGTCCACGCAGATCGCCATCGGCTCAAGGCCATACAGGACGAAGCCACAACGCTGGTAGAGCTTGAGCGCCGGTTCGTTGCCGGCGGTGACGGTCAGTTGCACCAGGCGCAGGAAGGCATGGCGCCGGGCTTCGGCGAGGACGGCTTGGACCAGTTGGTAGCCAAGCCCGCGATGACGCTGTTCATCGGCGACGTACATGCCGAACAGCAGCGCCTTGTGCCGGGCTTTTTCCCGGGGCTCCAGGGCCAGGCCGACGATGCCGACCAACTCCTGTTCGACAAACGCCCCCAGCAGCACATCGAGCCGGCTGCCCAGGCGTGACTCCCACCAGTTGATAGGCAGCTTGGCCCGCTCGGTGACGCTGGAAGTGAAGGCCTGCGGATGCAGTGCGTACGCCTGCAGCATCAGCTGGCGATACGCCTGGGCATCGCCGGCCCTCAACCGTCGGATGCTCACGCCGAACGCCGTTGCTCAAACATCAGGCGCAACGCCAGCGCACCGAGGACAAACCCCATGAAGTAGCGTTGCGCCGCCAGCCAGGTCGGGTTGTGGACGAACCATGAGGCAATGCCGGCAGCGAACAGGGCGATCAACAGGTTGACGCTGAAACTGACGCTGATCTGGGTCAGGCCCAGGATAATGCTCTGGGTGAACAGCGAACCGTGTTCCGGGTTGATGAACTGCGGGAACACCGACAGATAGAACACCGCGATCTTGGGGTTCAGCGCGCTGGTGAGGAAACCCATGGTGATCAACTTGCGCGTCGAGTCGGCTGGCAACTGCTGGGCCTCGAAAGGCGAACGCGCGCCCGGCTTCACGGCCTGCCAGGCGAGCCACAACAGGTACAGCGCACCGGCCCACTTCAATACTTCATAGGCCACAGGCACCGCCAGGAACACCGCCGTCAACCCGGCGGCCGCGGCGAACATGTGCACGAAGAACCCCGCCACCACCCCCAGCAGGGAGGTGACGCCGGCCTTGCGGCCCTGGCAGATCGAACGGGAAATCAGGTAGATCATGTTCGGCCCGGGCGTCAGTACCATCAGCAACGCGGCAGCGGCGAAAATCAACAGGTCCGGCAATGGAATCATGGGCATCAGTCCTTGAGGCGTGAATCAGCAGATAGCGAGAAGCGTCGCTCGATAAAACGGCAGGATCACCTCGCCTGTCAACGGTGCCAGCAAAAGATCGCTGTCGCCGGCCGGGTCGATCCAGCACACCTCTTCAATTTCGGCAGCCGGCGAAACCGGGGCGTCGATGCTCAGCAAAAACACCTCGGCCTGCACAACAAACCCCGGCTCGTTGGCCGCCGGCGCGCTGAACACGCCCAGGTAACGGGCCTGTGCCGGGTCGATCTGCAACCCGAGCTCTTCTTCCAGCTCACGGGCCAGTGCCTGCACCGGTTGTTCATGGGCCTCGATCTTGCCGCCCGGCTGCATGAAGGCCCGGGTGCCGCGCTTGCGCACCAGCAGGGTTCGACCGTCCGGCCCGAGCAACAGGGCGGCGGCGATGCGGATGAGGGAAGTGGTCATGGGTGATCAAAGCCTTGGCCGGGAAAGTGCCGGGGAGATTACAGCGCGTAGAGGTGGGAGCAAAGCCTGGTGGCGGACTAAAAATCAGCGCAGTTCCTGTGGTCAGTTTCGACCGATTGGGGTTGGTGTGTATATCCGTTGCTGCAGTCACGGCGACTTAGGGTTCCGCCCTGACGGCGGGTCACTTTCGAAAAGCCCGGAAGCCGGCCCAGTCGAAAGTAACCAAAGCGCTCATGCCCCACCACTCGGCACCCGGCGTTTTTCAAGGTAGTTGTCGCGTCAACCGTTTTGCTATGCCGCTTTTTTCTCGGTCTGCTGTTCCCGATCCGGGTTCAGCAGCACCGTTCCTATCGGCTCCCAG